>WFUY01000034.1 GCA_015484715.1 Thermoflexales bacterium
CCTTTATGATACCTCAGCACAGCCGGGAAAGCAATAGCCCCACCGACCCACCCCTGCCCTTGACGATCTTCCCTTTTTGGGGTAACATATAAACAAGCGTTTATGGATCCCCCAAGGCAAAGATGTCCCCACCTTCGACCGTCCGACGAACAGGAACAGAATCGGAGCTGCGGGAACTGGCCCGCTACTTCTACGCCCTCAAGGAGATCTGGCGGCTGCGGATGATCCGGGCGCTGGCTGCAGCCGAGGAGTTGACCGTCTCCCAATTGGCAGACCGATTGCGCATCAGCCAGCCCCTCGTCTCCTGGCACCTGCGCCGGCTGCGGCAGGCTCGCATCGTCCAGGTGCGCCGAGTGGGGCGGGAGAGCTACTACTCCCTCGACCGCTCTCAGATCGCCCACTACCAGCAGCTCCTGGAGTCCCTTCTGCACCCCCCCCAATCCCACCAGAAAGGAGCGTGAACCCTATGGGCAAGAACGACGGAAAGGTCCGCGTTGCGATCATCGGCATTGGCAACTGCGCCTCGGCCCTGGTCCAGGGCGTCTTCTTCTACCAAGATGCCCCCGATGACGCCTTCGTTCCCGGGCTGATGCACCCCCGCTTGGGCGGCTACCACATCCGGGACATCGAGTTCACGGCGGCCTTCGACATTGATGTGAACAAGGTGGGGAAGGACCTCTCGGAGGCCATCTTCGTGCCACCCAACAACACCGTGCGCTTTGCCGAGGTCCCCCACCTGAACGTTCCCGTCTACCGGGGGATGACCCACGACGGGCTGGGCCGCTACCTCTCCCAGACCATCGCCAAAGCCCCTGGAGCGACCGATGACATTGTGGGGATCCTCCGAGAGACGCAGACCGACGTGGTGGTCAACTTCCTGCCCGTGGGGAGCGAGATGGCGACCAAGTGGTACGTGGAGCAGGTGCTGGACGCCGGCTGCGGCTTCGTCAACGGCATCCCCGTCTTCATCGCCCGCGAGGCCTACTGGCAACGCCGCTTCCGAGAACGGGGGCTGCCCGTCATCGGCGACGATGTCAAGTCCCAGGTGGGCGCGACCATCGTCCACCGGGTGCTGGCCCGTCTCTTCCAGGAGCGGGGGGTGCGCATCGAACGCACCTACCAGCTCAACTTCGGGGGCAATATGGACTTCTACAACATGCTGGAGCGGGACCGGCTGGAGTCCAAGAAGGTCTCCAAGACCCAGGCGGTCACCAGCCAGATCGAGTACGAGATCGGCGAGGAGAACATCCACGTCGGCCCCAGCGATTACGTCCCCTGGCTGACCGACCGCAAGTGGGCCTATATCCGGCTGGAGGGGCGGACCTTCGGCGACCTCCCCCTGAGCATGGAGGTGAAATTGGAGGTGTGGGACTCGCCTAACTCGGCTGGTGTGATGATTGACGCCATCCGCTGCTGCAAGCTGGCTCTGGATCGGGGGATGAGCGGGGCGATCTTGGCCCCTTCGGCCTGCTTTATGAAGTCGCCGCCGGTCCAATACACCGACGAGGAGGCCCATCGGCGTCTAGAGGCCTTCATCGCCGGTCAGGTGGACGAAGAGATCACCCTCCCGCTGGAGCAGCCATCTTCCTAGCCCCGCCCCACCGGATCGCAGATTCGTCAGGAGCGTGGAAAACGGGTTGGCGGGGGATAGCCCGTCCGCAGCATCCGTGGTTTCCCCCCTTCGAGCCCTGAGCAGCCTATGCTGACCTACGTCCTGTTTCGGCTGATGGGCTTCCTGGCCCCCCGGGTTCCCTTCGACTGGGGCTACCGGTTGGGCGAGCGGCTCTCCGGCCTGGTCTACCGCATCTCGCCCCGGGCCGAGGCGGTGCGGGACAACATGCGCCACGTCCTGGGGCCCGGGGCCGGCTCCGAGGTGGTGGAAGCGACAGCCCGTCAGGTCTTCCGCACCCTGGTGCTGAACCACTACGACCTCTTCCGCCTGCCGGCCCTGCCCGTCGCCGCCATCCGGGCGTTGATCGAGGTAGAGGGGTGGGAGCACCTGGAGGCCGCGATGGCCCCCGGTCGCGGGGTGGTCCTGGTGACCGCCCACTGCGGGAACCCGGAGGTCTTCGCCCACGTGGTCGCTTCCCTGGGCGTGCCGCTCACCGGCTTCTTCGAGCGCCTGAAGCCGGAGGTGCTC
>WFUY01000035.1 GCA_015484715.1 Thermoflexales bacterium
CCCTTCGGCATCCTCGGGCAGCTTCAAGATCTGAGATCTTGAAGCTGCCCGAGGATGCCGAAGGGTGGATGCAGGTCAGTTCCTACGAGGCCACCTTTGACGATGTGGTAGTGGAGGTGGACGCCCGATGGCTGGGCGGCAGCGCCGACAACGCTTTCGGCATTGTCTGTCGCTACCAGGATATTGACAACTTCGTCCGGCTGGTGATCAGCTCCGACGGCTACTCGCTGGTCGAGCAGCAGAAGGCAGGGGAGAGCATCCCCCTGGCGGACTGGGCCGAGGCGGTGGATTGGGATCCGGTGCCTACCCAGCACCATCTGCGGGCCGACTGCGTGGGGAATCGGTTTCGGCTCTACGTGGACGACACGTTGGTCGCCGATGTCGCCGGCGACGGGCCGTCCGAGGGGGAGGTCGGACTGATCGTCTCGGCCTATCAGCCTGAAGGTACGCGGATTCGCTTCGACAACCTGGTGGTGCGTCGGCCCCCGACTGAGGCAACGGCCGGTCCAGCCATCGCCAACGTGGCCTTCTCCCGCGATGTGACGTCCGATTCCCAGCCCATCGAACCGGCCACCACCTTCCCGGCCGGCACCACAGGGATCTACGCTTCTTTCGACTACAGCGGTTTTGAAGAGGTCCGCGAGGTCTACTCGGTCTGGCTGCTGGATGGGGAGCCTGAGGTCTCCGGGGTGGTCGGTTGGAACGAGCCGACCCCAGCCGGACGCACCTACATCTACCTTCAGTACGAGGACGGCATCCCTTCCGGTCAGTGGGAGTGGGCCCTCTACGTGGATGATGCCTACCTGGGTGGTGGCACCTTCAGGGTGCTGGAGCCCCTTCCCACAGGGTAGCTCAACGCCAGCCCTCCCGCTCGACAGGGTGGGTCTCCAGCAGGGCCATTACCGCTGCGTGGAGGTGCCCATTGGTAGCGACGATGCCGTTGACCGCCGGTTGGAGCTGGTTGAAGCGGTGGGGTGCTCCGTCCAGGTCGGTCACCTGTCCGCCGGCCTCGGTGACCAACAGGGCGCCGGCAGCGATGTCCCACTCGCTCTTGGGACCCTGGCTCCAGGTGGCGTCGGCCCGACCGGCCGCCACCAGCGCCAGCTTGTAGGCGATGCTCCCGGTCGGGACGATCTCCAGAGGCACGATGAAGCCCTCAAACTCCCCCCGGCCATATTCGGAACGGCTGGCCAGCACCCGGCACCCTTCCAGCCGATCTCGGGAGGTCACCTGGAGGCGACGCTGACCGTCGGCCCCACCCCCCACCTGCCA
This sequence comes from Thermoflexales bacterium, assembly GCA_015484715.1. Lineage (GTDB taxonomy): Bacteria > Chloroflexota > Anaerolineae > S140-20 > S140-20 > S140-20. The sequence continues at coordinate 1,273 of WFUY01000035.1, forward strand.
GGCTCCTTCACCTCGCAGTGCGTAGAAGAGTTCGCCGGTGGCCGGGTTGTGGGTGACACCCAGGACGATCTCCCCCGCTGCCCACAGGGCGATGGAGAGGGCGAATTCGGGGATGCCACCGATGAAATCCTTCGTCCCATCCAGCGGATCCACGATCCAGACCCGCTCCTTCGAGAGGCGGGCTGGGTTATCCCGCGTCTCCTCGGAGAGCCAGCCATCCCCGGGAAAAGCCGCTGTGATCCGCTCCCGCAGGATTCGGTCCGCTTCCCGGTCCGCATCGGTGATAGGGTTGTCGGGGCTCTTGTCCTCGACCTCGTAGGCATTGCGATAGTAGCGACGGATGGCCTGGCCGGCCTCTCGGGCCGCTGTCAGGGCAACGGAGAGTTCAGGGGGACGGGAGATAACGGTCATAGGAGGGATCCTCTTCGTGTTTCGTGAAACGCGATGATCTTGAGGAACGGTAGTATATCAACAAACCTCACAATTTGCAAACGTGTCAGGAGGCGCTATGACCCGCATCCACGAACACCAAGGCAAAGCGTTGTTGAGCCAGCACCGGATCCCCATCCCTCGGGGACGGGTGGCGACGACGCCGGAGGAGGCCCGTCAGGTCGCCGAGGAGATCGGAGGGCCGGTGGTCGTCAAGGCCCAGGTCTGGGTGACGGGCCGGGCCGACCGGGGGGCGATCCGCTTCGCCGAGAGCCCCGACGAGGCTGCCCAGGCGGCCAAAGCTATCCTGGGGATGCAGATCGGCAACTTCACCGTGGAACAGGTGCTCATTGAGGAGCGGTTGGAGATCGCCCAGGAGTTCTACGCCGGCCTCATCGTGGACGACCGAAATGCTGCCCCCGTCGTCATCTTCTCCAGCGTTGGCGGGACGGGCATCGAGGAGATCGCCCAGGCCCATCCCGACCGGGTGGCCCGCTTCGTCGTGGACATCGAGCACGGCCTGCGGGACTACCAGGCCCGCAACCTGGTCCGTCGAACGGGCATCCACGGCAAGCTGCAGTTGCAGTTGGGCAACGTGCTCACCCGCCTCTACGAGGTGGCCCGCACCTACGAGGCCCGCGCCGCCGAGATCAACCCCCTCGTCCTGACGAAGGAGGGCAAGCTGGTGGCCGCCGACTGCCGCATTACCGTGGACGACTACGCCGTCTTCCGCCACCCGGAGCTGGGGATTGACTTCGCCCGGGAGCTGGACCGCCCCCCCACAGAGCTGGAACGGATCGCCTACAAGGTCGAGGAGGGCGACTACCGGGGCACCTTCTACTTCATCCAGATGGCCCAAGGCTTCGCCAAGGGGGAGGGCTACATCGGCTTCCACGGCGCGGGTGGCGGCGGCTCGATGATGAGCATGGATGCCCTGTTGCGCCGAGGCTACAAGCTGGCCAACTTCGTGGACACCAGCGGCAATCCGCCGGCCAGCAAGGTCTACCGGGCGGCCAAGATCATCCTCAGCCAGCCGGGGATTGACGGCTACTTCGCCTCCGGCTCCGGTGTCGCCTCCCAGGAGCAGTTCCACTCGGCCCGAGGGCTGGTCAAGGCCTTCCTGGAGGAGCCCCTGACCGTGCCGGCCGTCATCCGGCTGGGGGGGAACGCCGAGGAGAAGGCCATCGAGATCCTTCAGCGAGCCGCGCCGGAACTCCCGGCCCCCCTGGAGGCCTACGGCAAGGATGACTCCGCCGATTTCTGTGCTGAGCGGCTGGAGGCGCTCATCAAGAGCTATCGGCCACCGGCCGAGAAACCCCAGGGCTTCCGCCCACCGGAGCCCCGGAAGCCCTACCGCTTCGAGACGGTGACGGGGGGGACGGTGACCCTGGACCACGCCGTCTGCGCCACCTGCGAGAGCAAGGTCTGCGTCGAGACCTGCGTTCCCCAGATCCTGACCCTTAACGAGGAGGGGCTGCCGGTCCTCAACATCAGCAAAGAGGAAGCGAAGCGGGGAGGCTGCACCGAATGCCTGGCCTGTCAGATCGAGTGCCACTTCCTGGGGGTCGGTGGGGGCTACGTCCGTCTCCCCATCCCGGGACTGGAGGCCTACCGTCAGCGCATTGGCATGGAGGAGTGAGCCACGATGTCTATCCTCATTGACCGCACCAAACGGGTTATCGTCCAAGGGATCACCGGGCGGGAAGGGCGGACCCGCACCCGCCTGATGAAGGCTTACGGCACCCAGATCGTCGGCGGTGTGACGCCGGGCCGGCGAGGGCAAGAGGTGGAAGGGGTGCCCGTCTTCGACACGGTGGAGGAGGCTTGGGAGGAGGTCGGCCCCATTGATGTCAGCGTCCTCTTCATCCCGG
>WFUY01000036.1 GCA_015484715.1 Thermoflexales bacterium
GGCGGGGATCCCCACAGGATTGCTGGTGTGGATGGTCGCGCGAGGACGGGAACGGCGGGGGGAGCGAGCTACCTTTCCGGCGGCTCCGGCGTCGCCGCCGGTGGTGGTGATCGCGCCGCCGGGGGGACAGGCGAGGCAGGCGGGCTGGTCTGGCGGCTACCCGGCAGCCTCTCCGGAGGCGCTGCCCTCGGCCCCCCGTCAGTTCCTGGTCATCGGTGAGGACGAGGAGGTGAGACAATGGGAACACTGATCAGTGTGGGGTGGATGTGGGTAGATAACCGACAGGACCAGGACCTGCGGGAGAAGGTGCTGGCTGGCGCCCAGCGCTACCGGAGCAAGTTCGGACGGTCTCCCAATATTTGTTATGTCAATGCCTCACTCCTCAACCAACCGGAGGTTGAGTGTCAGGGCGTGCGGATCATTGGAGCTTCCAACATCCCTCGCCATCACTTCTGGATGGGCGTAGTGGAAGAAGAGTCTGTGGCTCATTGATGCTGCTGGGAACCCAGGGAGGAGGGTGAGACGTGCCCAAAACCGACTTTAAGAGGGAGATGAAGCACCTCTACAGGGCCTCGGCAAGGCGGGTCTCCGTTGTCGAGGTGCCCCCCTTGAACTTCCTAATGATAGATGGCCGTGGTGATCCCAACACCTCGCCCGAATATGCCGAGGCCATCGAAGCCCTATACGCCGTCGCCTATGCGCTCAAGTTCAGGATCAAGCGGGGCCGAGGCGTTGATTACGTCGTGATGCCCCTGGAGGGGCTCTGGTGGACCGATGATCCGGCCCACTTCGATATGGACAACCGAGAGGTGTGGAACTGGACGGCGATGATTATGCAGCCGGAGTACGTGACCGAGGAGATGTATGAGGAGGTGGTGGCGGAAGTGAGGAAGAAGAAGGCCCTCGGAGCCTTGGACAGGATGCGGCTGGAGACCCACCACGAGGGGTTGTCCGTGCAGGTCCTGCACGTAGGCCCCTACGCGGCCGAGGGTCCGACCATCGCCCGGCTGCACGCCTACATCCGAGAGCAGGGCTATCGGCCCAGCGGGAAGCACCACGAAATCTACCTGAGCGATCCCCGGAGGACGGCACCGGAGAGGCTGAAGACGATCCTCCGGCAGCCCGTCCGGGTGGGGTGAGGGAGTCCACCTGCTTTCGTGATCGGGTCCTCACCCTAGCAGGTTCAGGACGAGGACGGAGAGGGCCGGCACCGTCAGGTTGTCCACCCCCCAGGGGGACAGGGCTTCGGTGATGGTGGCGACCAGGGCGGTCACCGCCGCTGCCCCTAGCGCCGTGCCCGCGGAGAGGGTCGAGGCGGGAAGCCCCCAGAGAGGCAGAAAGGTGGCCACCAGGCTGGCCAGGAACATCGTCAGGGAGCCCTCCAGCGTGCGCCGGCGGCCCAGGACGGTGTAGACCCGCCGCCCCCTCCGCTGACCGACCACGGCGGCCAGGGCATCTCCCCAGGTCATCGGCATCAGCGAGGCCACCAGCAGGTGGGGCTGCTCCCACAGCAGCCAGATCACCGCAGCAAAGGAGAGGGGGAAGTAGATCGTCCCCAGTTGCCCCCGCTCCCCCGTCTCCATTGCCTTGAAGGTTTGCTGACGGTAGGAGATGGCGTTGATGACGACGAAGGAGAGGGGCGGGATGACGGCCCAGGCCCGGTCGGCGAAGAGCCAGACGGTGCCGTAGGCCCACATTCCCACACCGATGTGGATGAACTTGCGGGTGAAGTCGGTAGAGTAGCCCCGGGCGCGCCGCAGTAACTCACCCAGGCCGATGATCCCGAAGACGTAAACATAGGAGAGGATCAGCGCCAGCAGGTTTTGGTTCATTGGGCCTCCCCTTAGATGACCAGCTGGTCATAAAGTTTCTCTAGGCTCAGTTCCGGGTAGACCGTCTCGCGGCACTGGAGGGTGAGGGCGGCGGCCGAGACGCCCAGGCGGACGGCCTCGCCCACGGGGAACCCCTCCATCAGCCCGAAGATGACAGCCGCGGTCAACGCATCCCCGGCTCCTGTGAAATCCACGACCTCGATGTCCAGGGCAGGGATGTGGCCGCTCTCGTCGGAGGTGGCATAGCAGAGCCCCCGTTCCGCCATCGTGATGATGGCTAGGTCCACGCCCATAGCGACCAGCCGTTGGGCGGCAGCGATGGCGTCGTCCCGGCCCTGGATGGGACGGTCCTGGAGCAGGGCTTCGGCTTCGGTGACGTTGGGGGTGAGGATGAAGAGCCGGTCCAAGTAAGGGTGCAGGCGGGGGGCCAGCCCCACGGCCGTTGGGTCGGCGCAGACGGGCCGTTGGTACTGCTCCGTCAGGCGGAAGAGGGTCTTCAGCGCGGCGGGTGTCAGGTTGGCATCCACCACCACCAGGCTGGCGTCCCGGAAGAGACGGCGGTGGTCGTACAGGTAGCGGGGGGTCAGTTGCTGGAGGATGGCCATATCGTCAATGGAGAGGACGGGCAGCCCCCGCTCGTCCAGGACGGCCAGGTAAGCCCCGGTGCGGGCATCGGGGGCAATGAGGACGTGGGAGGTGTCCACGCCGCTCTGAGCAGCCTGGTTGATCAGTCGGCGGCCGGCCTCGTCATCGCCCACTGCTGAGAGGAGCACCGTGGAGACGCCCAGCCGGGCCAGGTTCTCGGCGATGTTGCGCCCCACCCCACCGACGCTGGTGCGGATGCGCCCCTGGTTGGAGGTACCGGACTGGAGGGGGCCGGCGGCGTAGCCCTTGATGTCCAGAGCGGCCGCGCCGACCACCAGGACGTGTCCATCCCGATCCAGCATCTCTGCGCTCTGCATCCTCTTCTCCTTACGGATGAGCCAATGATCCTTGGTTTGGTTGGCGGTGCCGTTGAGCCGGCACAATATCAAGGACTTCGGAGCTGGTTCCGTTTAGAACGGAAAAGCCCCAGGTGCTTTCGTGCTAGCATACTTCTTGAGAAGGTGTTGAGAACAGGGTAAGACAGCATCTGTTGTCGGATCGGGAGGTAAAAGGTGAACGTTCCCGTTATTGAGAAAGAAGAGGTTAGGAACCTACTTCTAGCCATTGAAGGGGCTGCCCGGCGTCTGAGCGAGGTCGCCCCTACCTCACCAGAAGTTGCGTTCTATCTGGAGGGGTTCCGCGCCGCATTGATGCTGGTCGCTGTAGGTTTAGGGATTCCCCTGGACTTTCCCCAGCCTGCTCCTATGTCGGAGCGTCTCTGGCAGGAGGTGGTCACCGTCCTTACTCCACCGGATGGGGGGAAGACAGTCCGGTTTAAGGAGGGCACATCTCCTTCTCGAGCCGAGGAGCTCCATAGCAAGGGCGGGGAATGATGCAGTCTGTGCGCTGGGTGCAATTTGTCAAGCCGTCTGTCGGGTCAGCCTTGTCCCTCTAAGGCAAGATGGATGTGCTTTAAAGTCTCCACAGGGAGGTATATCTTCGTGGCCGGGTCCTTGGCAATCGCCTCCAGGATCTCCAGAGCCCGGATGCGCACGATATTGTCCATAGCCTCTTCTCCGGCTCGCCCTTGCGCCTGCAGCAATCGGGCTATGGCGAGAGTGTTCTCCTGCCATGCCCTAGCCTGCCATTGAGCAGCCCAGGCTTCAACGTAGCGCCGCACCGCTGCATCCGGTATCTCCAGCGTTCCGAAAGAGACAAAGAGCACTTCCACTCCTAGTGGGCGGACAGTCCTGTAGACCTGTGCTCTCAGTTCCTTCATAAAACGTGGGCGCGGGGGGGTTCCCTGGCGAGATGGATCGTAAAGCTCGTCAAGGGTGTGTTGGGCGATCAATTCTCGTACAGTTCCCTGGACAATCTTGATCACTCGTTCATGCCAAGGGGAGGGGCCAGCGTCGGTCACGCTCTTGCTGTAGACTGCCTGCAAGACAGCCCGCCTAGAAAAGGGGTAAAGTCCTTCGTCCGTTGGGTTCCTGCCCCCCCGGGCGATGCGGAATCCCACGGCACAATCTACCTTCACTGGGATGCCGTCCCGTGTCGTCGCTTTTACCTTGTCGGTGCGAACCTGCTGCCGCAGGTCCACCGCCTCGATGATCTGCTCCCCAGGAGCCAGGAAGTGAGAGCCCGGCCCTCGGACGTTGGGCTTCCCCCCCTTCTCCGTGACCACGGCGGTGTCGGCGGCGACTTTCATTATGCCTGGTCCTCCCATCTTGAGCATCGGCTTGTCCTTGGCCGGCTGGGGAAGCTTTCCCTCCTTTATGGATAAGGTGGCGAACTGGATGTTGTAAAGGAAGGAGAGCAGGGCTCGAAACGCATAGGTCCGCTTGGGCAGATCAAAGGCGTGGTAGATGAACTGGGAGCACCAGAAGACCGTGCCCAGCCAGACGACCGGCACCAGGATACCTCCTATCAATCCGTCCGTCTTCGCCCCAAGCAACGTTAGGCCCACCAGCGTTGAAACAAGGAAGAGATACCCAGGTCCTTCCAGGAGAGTGCGTATGATCTTGAACATTACCTCACCCCCTCTCGTGCGTCCCGAATAGGCCCTCTGGTTGAAAGAAGCTGGCTATATATTACCACTGAATGCGTCAAAAGAAAAGCCGCCCCTCCCGGAAGGGGCGGCCCATCTGGCGGCGACGTGAAGGGATCGTTGTCCTGTTGGCAATCCCGACTGACCATCCTCGCTCTGGTGACCTCCGTGGTTTGCCCTTCTGGCTCGTCTAGAGGACCAGCACGAGGGTCAGGGCGACGACCAGAACGGTCAGTGCCAGGATTCCCAGAACCCCTGGTTCTCCACCCGCTTCGGCCATCCTCTCATCGGCATCGGCGACGAAGGCGTCAAAGCACGCTGACGGGATGAATCGAGGCAGGGTGACTGACAGGATCGTTAGAATCCCCGCGAGAATCCACACGGACCCAGCCATTCTTGACCTCCTTAGCCTACACGACCTACACGCGATTCTACCTGTTCAGTCAACCTATGGAAGCCTCATCTCCTCTAGGGATGATTCTAACTCAATCGCTGTCCACAAGATATGAACCGAATCATCCCAATCTCTTGATCTCCTTCACTATTTTAACAGAAGCTTTGAAGACGGGCCTGGCATTTCGTAGGCATCTGTCTGCCAGAAGCCTGGCATCCCTGGCATCCCAGGTCATCGGACCGACGCCGGATAGGACCGGGGCTGGGCAGAGAGGTGCTTTCTGGGTATAATGGTCGGGTCAATGGGGGAGAGGAGATGGAGTCCTGGCTGACCTATCATCGGATCTTCTTCGATTGTGACAGTACACTGACGGCGATCGAAGGCATTGATGAACTGGCCCGGATGCAGGGCAAAGAGGCCGAGATCGCAGCCCTCACCCAGCAGGCGATGGAGGGGAAGATCGCCCTGGAGACGGTCTACGCCCGCCGGCTGCAGATCCTCCGCCCCACCCGAGGCCAGCTCCGGGAGGTGGCTGCCCTCTACAAGCGCCATCTGGTGGCCGATGCAGAAGCCACTGTCGCAGCGCTCCGGTTCCTGGGATTGCAGCCCTGCATCGTCAGTGGTGGGTTGATCGAGGCGGTGGTTGCCCTGGGCCGACACCTGGGCATCCCATCGGCCTGTGTCCGGGCGGTGGAGATCGAGTACGACCAATTGGCCGGCCGCTGGTGGGCCCCCTACCTCCATCCGGGTGGGGTGAACCTCGATGAACGGTATCTGGACCACCGAGAGGGCCCGCTGACGAAGACGGAGGGCAAGTCAGAGGTGGTTCGCCGGATGGCTCGACCTTGGGAACGGACGATGTTGATAGGCGATGGAGTGTCGGACCTGGCCGCCCGCTCCGCCGTGGACCTCTTCGTGGGATTCGGCGGGGTTGTCCGACGAGAACGGGTTGCTGCCGAAGCGGCAATCTACATCACCGCTCCCAGCCTGGCCCCTGTGCTGCCCCTGGCTGCCGGCCCTCGGGGCTACCTCCGCTGTCGGAATACGCCACACCAGGAGGTCTTCGAGCGGGGGCTGGCGATCATCCGGGACGGAGGGGTGATCTTCAACGAGACCCGGTACCGCCGTCGGTTCACGAGGGCCTACGCGGACGTGCTGGGGGAGAGAACACTGCGGGAGCGGCCGTGAGCCGCCCAAGGAATTCGGCAGGAGGATGCGATGGCGGATGGGGTGTTGCGGGTGCGTCCGGGCCGACCGCTGGTAGGGCAACTCACCCCACCGGGGGACAAGTCCATCTCCCACCGGGCGGTGATGCTGGCCTCTCTGGCCTCCGGCGAGAGTCGGATCCGAGGATGGCTGGACGCCGGCGACACCCGGGCGACGCTGGAGGCGCTGGAAGCGATGGGCGTTCCCATCGCCGTGATCCGGCGTGCGGCCGGCGCGGCCGACCTGACGGTGCAGGGGGTGGGGTTGCGGGGATTGCACCCCCCTGCACGGCCCCTTCACTGCCGTCGCTCGGGCACGACGATGCGGTTGCTGGCCGGCCTCCTGGCCGGTCAGCCTTTCCCCAGCCTGCTCGACGGCGATCCCCAACTGCGCCGCCGGCCGATGCGTCGGGTCACTTTGCCCTTGCGCCAGATGGGAGCCGAGGTCCAGGACGAGGAGGGGCACGCCCCGCTGCGCATCCGAGGAGGACGTTTGCAGGGTATCACCTACGCGATGCCGGTGGCCAGTGCCCAGGTGAAGAGCGCCCTGCTCCTGGCCGGCCTCTACGCCGACGGCCCCACCACCGTCCACCAGCCCGGCCCCAGCCGGGATCACACGGAACGGATGCTGGCCGCGATGGGCGTAGAGGTCCAAGTCGCCGGCCTGACGGTGACCCTCTACCCACCGACGGCTCCCCTGGCCCCTCTGGACCTGACCGTGCCCGGCGACTTCTCCTCGGCCGCCTTCCCCCTGGTGGCAGCCCTCCTGGTGCCCGGTTCCCGGCTGCTCCTGCAGGGGGTGAACCTCAACCCCACCCGGACGGGGCTGCTGGAGGTCCTGCGGGAGATGGGGGCCGAGATCGTCGAGAGGGCGGTGCGCCAGGAGGGCGGGGAGCCTGTCGCCGACCTGGAGGTCCGGCCCTCGCCGCTGCGGGCGACCACGGTGGCCGGTGAGCGGGTCGTGCGCATGATTGACGAGTTCCCCATCTTCGCCGTGGCCGCCACCCAGGCCCTCGGGGAGACGGTGGTCCGGGATGCGGCCGAGCTCCGGGTCAAGGAGGTGGACCGGATCGCCGTCCTCGTCCGGGAGCTGCGCAAGATGGGAGCGGCCATCACCGAGCGGCCCGACGGCTTCGTCGTCCGGGGGCCGACGCCGCTGCAGGGAGCTGAGGTGGACAGCCACGGCGACCATCGGCTGGCGATGGCCTTAGGGGTGGCCGGCCTCCTAGCTGAGGGGGAGACAATCGTCTGGAGGGCCGAGGCCATCGGCGATAGCTACCCCGGCTTCGTCGAGGCGATGCAGGCTCTGGGGGCCGGGATGGAGGACTCTTAAGGAGGGGGCTGATGCGAGATTACATCGAGGTCCACGACCTGCTGGTGCGGACGGTCATCGGCGTGAGCGAGTGGGAGCGCCGGGACCGCCAGGATGTGCTCATCAATTTGCGCCTCTACACCGACACCCGGCCGGCCGGGGAGAGCGACGAGATCGAGAAGGCGCTGAACTACCGCACGGTGACCAAGCGGGTTATCGCCCTGGCCGAATCCTCCCGCTTCTTCCTGGTGGAGGCGCTGGCCGAGGCCATCGCCCGCCTCTGCATCCAGGAGTTCGGCGTGCCTAAGGTCCGGGTCCGGGTGGAGAAGCCGGGGGCCCTGCGCTTCGCCCGCTCGGTGAGCGTGACCATTGAGCGAAAGCGGGAGGACTACCGGTAAGAAGTCGGGGGGTCAGGATGTCTAAAGCGGTGGTGGCCTTCGGGTCGAACATCGAACCCGAGCGGTTCCTTCCGGCGGCGGTGCGGGAGCTGGCCCGACGGGTGCGCCTGCTGGCCGTTTCGCCCGTCTACCAGACGCCCCCCGTGGGGGCACCGGGGACGCCGCCCTTTCTCAACGGAGCCTTGCTGGTGGAGACGTCCTTGTCTCCCCACGAGCTGCGTTGGCAGGTGCTCCGTCCCATCGAAGCGACTCTGGGCCGAGTTCGGGGCGAGGACCCCAATGCCCCACGCACCGTTGACCTGGACCTGGTTCTGTACGAGGACCGGGTCTGCGCCGAGCCCGACCTGGAACTGCCGGCCCCCGACTTGCTGCGCTACGCCCACGTCGCCCTCCCCCTGGCCGATCTGGTGCCTCACTGGGTCCATCCGGTGACGGGGGAGACGATGGCCCAGATCGGCGCCCGCTTCGCGGCGGTCGGCGCGGCTTTCCGCCGACGAGACGATGTGGCCTCGCTGCTGCGTGCTCTAGTCGTTCGGCCAGGTCCTGCGGAACCGTGATCCGTCTTGCCCCGCTCTTCGGGGCTCTTGCGGATCGCCGGTCCGCTGGGAGGTGAGGAGAGGGAGCGTCTGCCAGTCGGTCCTTAGATCAGCCAAGGGAAAGGATGGAGAGCAGATGAAGAGCAACGGAAGAATGACGATCGAACGGGTGCAGGCGCCAACGAGTTGGCCTACAGAACCGATGGAGGCGCTGGTTCGGGACTGGCTTCGGCTCATCGGTGAGGATCCCAACCGGCAGGGGCTGAAGCGGACCCCAGAGCGTGTGGCCCGAATGTACGCTGAATTGACCGAGGGCTACCGGGTGGACCCGGTGGCGCTGGTGAACGAGGCCCTTTTCGACGTTGCCTACGACGAGATGGTGCTGGTCAAGGAGATCGAGTTCTACAGCCTGTGCGAGCATCATATGCTGCCCTTCTTCGGTCACGCCCACGTCGCCTACATCCCCGATGGGCGGGTCTTGGGCCTCTCCAAGATCCCGCGCATCGTCGAGATGTTCGCCCGCCGCCTGCAGGTCCAGGAGCGGATGACGGAGCAGATCGCCCAGTTCCTGGACGATCTGCTGCATCCCTTGGGGGTGGGTGTGGTGATCGAGGCGGCCCATATGTGTGCAATGATGCGGGGCGTGAAGAAGGCTAATGCCCGGATGGTCACCAGTGCGATGAAGGGGAACTTCAAGCAGGACGAGCGTACCCGGATGGAGTTCCTGAGCTTGATCGGGCGCGAGGGCTCATAGGCCACAAGGTGGCCTGCTCGGCGGGCTTTCAAGGGGGGAGGCAAATCGGCCCGGTGCTGGGCACCGGGCCGATCTCTGTCAGGAGCGTATCGGGAGCGGCGATCAGGGCTCGATCTTCGTCCCCAGCACCTCCAGGAACTTGGCGATCCACTCGGGGTGGGCAGGCCAGGCCGGGGCGGTGACCAAGTTGCCGTCCACCACGGCGTTGCTGAAGGTCTTGTTGACCTCGCCCAGGGTGGCTCCGGCGAGCTTCATCTCCGGCATCACCGCCGGATAGCCGATGGCCGTCTTGCCCTCCAGCACGCCGGCGGCCGAGAGGACCTGGACACCGTGGCAGATGGCTGCGATGGGCTTGTTGGCCTCGGCGAAGTGGCGGGTGATCTCCAGGACCTTTTCGTTCAGGCGTAGGTACTCTGGGGCGCGTCCGCCGGGGATGACCAGGGCATCATACGACGCCGGGTCCACCTTGTCGAAGTCGTAGTTGAGGGTGAAGTTGTGGCCGCGCTTCTCGCTGTAGGTCTGATCCCCCTCGAAGTCGTGGATGGCCGTTCGGATCTGCTCGCCCGCCTTCTTGCCGGGGCAAACGGCGTGCACGCGGTGGCCTACCATCAGGAGCATCTGGAAGGGCACCATCACCTCGTAGTCCTCCGCGTAGTCACCGACGAGCATCAGGATCTTTTTAGGAGCCATCTCTTCCTCCTTCCTTCCCTTTTGGATAGAAGCATGAGAAGCTATCGGAGACATTACACCGATAGTGTATATCAAGAGATTGCCCCTGTCAATAGGGTTTCGGGGCCGCTCAAGCAAAACCCGTATTCCCGAGGACTTCGCGTGACCTTCGTGGGTGCTCATCCTCTTGCGTTCGTCTCGTTCCGGTGATTACCCACATCTTGGAGATAGGGAGACTAGCCGTACACGAATGGGGCACGAGCACACGAATTAAGGACCGCCTCATTCGTGGACGGCCTGCTACGGACCCCTCTCTCGCTCACTTGTGGGTAATCACCGCACGCACTGACTTGACATGATGGATTATGGGTTATCACCGATCTCGTTGACTTGCGCGACACGATTTCGGGTGGGATGCCACAGGGCTCTCGTCATAGCATCATCATAGGTGTGGTCATAGGTCTCCTCTAGCCTGGAAATGGCTTGGCAGTCGGCCTGTCGCGCCTGTCGTTTCTCAGGCGAGGCCGATCTCTGAACTATGTATGCGCAGTTTCCGGGTTGCTGCCGATCTCCTGGCTGCCAGGCTTTGTTTCGTGTTGGGCCTAGCGCCGGTCAGGGATGGCAATGGTGTCTCCTAGGAGAGGAAGCACGATGTCCTACCAAGCCCTGGAGATGCTGGTTGGTGAGGCGATTATTGATCAGGAGTTCCGGTCCCGTCTCCTCAACGGCCAGCGCCCCCACATTCTACAGCAGTACGATCTGACTCCCGAGGAGCGCCGGATGCTCCTGAGCATCCAGGCCAATTCTCTGGAGGAGTTTGCCGCTTGCATTTACCATTGGCTGCAGACTCAGACTCACCCTGGCGGGGCAACGCCCTGGCTGGCCGCGTAACCGGGGAGCGATATGGCCGCTCGTATCCTCATTGCCGACGACGACCCCGACATGCGTCACCTGCTCCGGTTAATCCTCCGACGGCGAGGGTATCAGATCATCGAAGCTCAAGATGGCAAAGAGACGCTGGCGCGGGCGTCGGAGGAGAGACCTGATCTGATCCTGTTGGACATTATGATGCCCCGGATGAGCGGTTTCGAAGTCTGTCGCCGACTTCAAGCTGACAAGGGAACAATGCACATTCCCATCATCTTCCTCACAGCCAAGAGTGATCCCGTCAGCCGCAGCGAAGGACTTCGGTTAGGAGCTCGGGACTTCATTAGTAAGATGGTTGGTCCTAAGCAGCTGGTTGAGCAGATCGAGCGGATCCTGAGTCCGTGCCGGGACGATGCTGCTCATGCTTCTCTGGCCAGCCAGGCGTAGTCCCTGCCCTTAAGGTGAGCAAGCCCTTCGCCAAGCTGGCGAAGGGTTTCCTCTGTTAATGGGGGTTCTGTGGACACCTTTCAGGTTCTCTATGCAACGGACTTCCTTGAAGTTGCCCGATCTACCCGGCAGCGCCTGAACGTCTACATCCCCTCTTTGAAAATCCACCTGGTCAGTCCGGCTCATCAGGCCCTGACGTGGCTTGACGCGAGACCTTTTCACGTGCTTCTGTTGGAGCCTTCCTCCTCCGAGGAGGCTCTGTCTCTGTTACAGACCCTTCGACGCCAGTTTCCCGCTCTCCCCGTCATCGTCCTGATAGAACCGGCCTCTCCCCAGGTTGTCGAAGCGTTCCTGAGGGCTAGCGCTTACGATTGCCTCCCTCGGAAAGAAGTTCTCCCCTCCCGGTTGGCTTCCCTCTTAAAGCACGCTGGTCATTACGCCCAACTGCTCCGCCAGCAGAGGGAGCTAAACACCTGTCTGGATACCAATCGCCTTCAGATCGAGACGTTGCGCCAGCAACTGAGCAGCCTGATTCACGATCTACGCACCCCACTCTCCAGTATCAAGCTTCACCTCACGCTGCTCCAGCGGGGGAAGGAGGAACGGCGCGAGGACTATCTGGCGACGCTGAGGCGGGAGGTGGAGCGGCTGGAGAGCCTTGTCCAGACAGCTCTTGAGTCTGCCCAGCCGGACCCTTCCGCCTCACCGGCGGCAAGGCAGACGTGCGACATCAACCAGGTGGTTCAAGCTTTGGTGAGGGATCGCCAGGAGATGGCTCATCAACGGGGGCTACGCTTCACTTGGCATCTGGCGCCTTACCTTCCCCCGGTGACCGGCAATGGGCCGATGATTGCCCAGGCCATAGACAACCTCATCATCAATGCCCTCAACTACACGCCTGCGGGCGGGGAGGTTGCCGTCTACACGATGGGGCACCACTTAGGCGAAGAGAGGTGGATCACCATCACGGTCAGCGACACAGGGCTGGGCATCGCTCCTGAGGAGATCTCGCACCTCTTTGATCGGTACTACCGGGGAGAAGCAGCCCGACAGACGGGAAGGCCAGGCAGTGGGCTGGGCCTGGCGCTCAGTCGGGAGATCGTGGAAGCCCACGGGGGACGTATTGAGGTCGAAAGTCAGCTTGGGCAGGGAAGCTCCTTCACCATCTGGCTACCGGCGATCTCCTGAAAGGGCGTTTCACTCCAGGGTGAACTCCCCCTGGGACTGGACCAGCCGGTAGCCCACCCCACGCTCGGTGATGATCAGCTTGGGATGGGAGGGGTCCTCCTCGATCTTCTGGCGGAGGTACCAGATATAGAGTTTGAGGTATTGGCGCTCTTCCTCGTAAGCCGGCCCCCAGACCTGGCTGAGGAGGAAGCGGTGGGTCAGCACCTTTCCCTCGTTGCGGATCAGGGTGGAAAGCAGTTTGAACTCGATGGGGGTCAGGTCCACCGGTTTGCCATTCACCCGCACTTCCCGGCTTTCCAGGTCCACCGTCAAGGGGCCATTCTTGTAGACCCGGGCTTCAATGCCCGTTCCCCCTCCCTGGCGGGCTCGACGCAGGACCGCCTCGATGCGCGCCAGGAGCTCCCGAGGGCTGAAAGGCTTCACCAGGTAGTCGTCGGCCCCCATCTCCAGCCCCCGCACGATGTCTGCCTCCTTCCCAATGGCTGTGACGAAGATGATGGGCACGTCGGAGAGCTCGCGCAGCCGTTCGCAGACGGTCCAGCCATCCATATCCGGCATCATAATGTCCAGCACGACCAGGTCCGGTTGCCAGGCATAAGCCTGCCGCAATCCCTCAGCGCCATCGTGAGCCACGATGACCTGGTAGTCCTTTGCCTCCAGCTGCAACTGGATCAGCGAGGCAATGGCAGGATCATCCTCCACGACCAGGATGCGGGTTGGCATACCTTCTCCTCCCTCTCACCACACAAAAGGTCCGGCTCTCCCCATTATACTACCCTTGAAGCAGAACTTTGTCAACGCCTTTCCGCAATTTCCGAGCGCCCCCGACGCTCTCTCACCTTCCGCCAGTGTCGCCAGCGCATCCAGGCCAGCAGGCGGGGCATCACCGTCGTGTAAAGCCTGTAGAGCAGAGGCCTGGCAGGGTAGTCGTAGGCCCCGATGTGGGGCACGAAGGTGCCGCCGAACCCCTGCTTGAAGCGGTAGACCCCCCACATCGGGTCATCCTCGTCCAGCCGATCCGGCGCTCCCCACAGGTCGTACTCCAGGCACCCCTGGCGCTTCGCCCAGCGGATCGCCTCCCACTGGAGCAGATGGTTGGGCATCCGGTTGCGGTGCCGGCTGCGGGAGGCCCCGTACAGGTACCAGGCCCGCCCTCCGAAGCGAAAGAGGATGACCATCGCCAGGGGCTCCCCTTCGTACTCGGCGATCAGGGGTTGGGCCAGCCCCGCCTGGATGAAACGGCCCCAGGCGTCCTGGTAGTAGGCGAAGGGACGGATGACGAAGCCATCGCGGTGGGCCGTCTCCTCGTACATCTGGTAGAGAAGCGGAAGGTCCTCCAACCCGCCCTGGCGGACCGTCACCCCTTTCCGCCGGGCCAGCCGGATGTTGTAGCGCCACTTGCTCTTCATCGCTGTCAGCAGCGCCTCTTCGTCGGGACGCAGGTCGAGGACCATTGTGTTGCGGAACTGGACCTGCTCCGGCGAGAGCCGCCATCCCCGCTGGCGCAGCAGGGCCACGACTGCCTCCCCTTCCACCGTGTCGGCCCGCACGTCGGGGTCTATCTTGACGAAGATCGCCCGCACCCGCCGCGCAAAATCCTCCAGGTGCCCCAGGACCCCCTCCAGGACGGGAAGGTCCCCGTAGTCCAGGATGGGGCCTTTGGGGACGTAGAGCACCGAGAAGGGCAGGGGGGAGGCCTGCCGGCGCAGGACGAGGGCGGCCGCCCTGGGCGCTCCTCCTTCGCGGAAGAGCCAGTAGGTCGGCTGCCAGCCGTGACGCCCTTTGAAAGCGCCCCACTCCCAGCTCTGCAGCAGGTGGGGGTGGGGCAGTGACCGGAGGGCCTGGTCCCAGGTTGCCGGATCGGCGATGGTCTCCCCGCGCATCCTTCCCTATTCCCACTCGATGGTGGCCGGCGGTTTGCTGGTGATGTCGTAGACCACCCGGTTGACGCCGGTCACCTCGTTCACAATCCGGTTGCTCACCCGGGCCAGCAGTTCCAGGTCCAGCCGCGCCCAGTCGGCAGTCATAAAGTCCTCCGTCGTCACAGCCCGCAGGGCGACGGTGTAGCCGTAGGTCCGCTCATCGCCCATCACCCCTACGCTGCGCACGGGCAGCAGGACGGCGAAGGCTTGCTGGGTCGCCTCCCGCAGCAGCCCCGCCGACTCCAGTTCCTCCAGGAAGATGGCGTCGGCCTGGCGCAGCATGGCCAGCCGCTCTTCTGTCACCTCCCCCAGGATGCGGACGGCCAGCCCCGGCCCCGGGAAGGGTTGCCGCCAGACGATCCCCGAGGGCAACCCCAGCGCCTCCCCCACCGCCCGCACCTCGTCCTTGAAGAGGTAGCGCAATGGCTCGATCAGTTCAAAGGCCATCTC
>WFUY01000037.1 GCA_015484715.1 Thermoflexales bacterium
ACGGGGGAGGGGGCGCTGCGCCAACCAGCCCATCCCCAATAGGGCCGGGGTAGTCCCCAGGCCGAAGGCGAGCATGGCCAGGGCGCTCAACCAAAGGGGGCCGGAGGTCACAGCAGCCAGGAGGGCGGTGAGCACCAGGCCGCAGGGGAGCAATCCCCACAGCAGGCCGATGCCAAAGGGGAAGAGCAGGGCCAATGGCTGCCGGCCGGTGGGCTGCCGGACGAGGCGCTGCATCGCCCGGCCCCATCGGCTCGTCAGACCGGCCAGGTAGGTTTCAGGGGATGGTGCGCGTCCCAGCAGGGCTGCGGCCAGGTAAAGGGCGGTCCCGGCGGCGATCAGGGCCAGGGCACCCTGGAGCCAGGGCAGGTGGGGGAGCAGCCGGCGGGCGCTGTGGCCCAAGAGGCCCACGACCAGGCCCAGGAGGACGTAGCTGGTGATGCGGCCCAGGTGGGCCAGCAGCAGCCGACCGCCGGCGATGCCCCCCCGTCGGCCCAGGAGCAGCACGATGGCACCGCACATGCCTGTACAGTGTCCCAGACTCCCCAGTAGTCCCAGCAGGAACGCGACGACCATCCCTTGTTTCCCCCGGTTTCCCAAGGACCCTCCCGCAGGTTCCCCTCACGCCAGATGACCTGCGGGAGGGGGACACGTCAGCGGACGAACCAGGTACGACCCAGTAGCCACCAGTTGCTCAGGTAGTAAGCGGCGAAGAAGGTCAGGAAGGCGAGGACGAGGACGAAGGTGCCCTTGGGGCGTAGGCCCTCTTCCCCCTCCTCGGCGGAGGTGGAGGGTTCCGGGGGGCTGGAGGGGGTGACGACGAGCAACAGCCCCCGCGCTTCCTGCCGCTTCCCCGTGAACACGGAGACGAGGACGATGATGAGGAACATCGCACCGCCCACGACGGCGATCAGAGCGCCGATGCCCAGGACGGCCAGGGCCAGGTGCACCGTGCCGGGGATGGTGGCCGGGAAGGGAGCCTGGGCGAAGGTGATGTCCCAGTGGCGGCGGGCCACCCCCTGGATGCCGGCGGCGATGAAACCGATGGAGACCAGGGCCATGCCCAGGCCGAAGATGTAGGGCTGCCAGGTGGCCCAGCGCTTCAGCTTCAGCTCGCGGCGGAAGATGAGGGGGATGAGGTAGTAGGTCAGGCCCATGAAGGCGAGGGTGGTCCCTGCCACGACGGTGGCGTGGAAGTGGCCGGGCACCCGCAGCGTGTTGTGGGCCAGCATGTTGATCTGCTCGGTGCCGATGGTCACGCCGGTCACCCCACCGATCCAGCCGAAGATGACGATGGAGATCACCAGGGCCGAGAAGCCGGGCTCCCGCCAGGGGGCTTTGCGCAGCCACTCCAGCAACCCTCGGCGGTATCCCTGGCGACGTAGGGCCACCTCCATCGCGGCCGGGACGGAGAAGGCGTGGATCATACTGCCCAGCACGGCCAGGTACATCGCGTAGGAGGTGTTGGTGACCTTCCAGGCGAATCCCGGACCGGGGTCCACCAGCAGGTGATGGGCCGAGCCCAGGTTGATGAACAGGATGTACAGGATGAAGGCGAAACGGGAGAGCTTCTCGTTGAGGGGCGTGGCTCCTGTGGTGATGGCCGCCAGGGCGTACCAGATGGCGACCATCGCGGCCAGGTTGATCTGCTGGGCCGGGTGGCCGAAGCTCCAGAAGAGGTTACGGTAGAACCCCGGGTCGTAGTTGGGCAGCAGGCCCAGCGACCAGAAGAAGGCGGGAACCAGGGCCAAGGCCCCCGAGAGCAGGGTGTAGGCGGCGATGATGGCCGCCGTCACCAGGCCGTAGACGACGAGGGGGAGGGAACCCTCGTACCGTTTTTCGGCCTTGGCGACCACGATGGTGGCGAAGAAGAGCCCCAGCGCCAGCAAGGCCCCGACGGCGAAGAGGATGTAGCCCAAGTAGAAGACGGGGTGGGCCTTCAGGGGAACGTAGGCGGTGAACATAACGTCCGCCTTGCCCATCAGGACGATGACGTTGATGAGCACCGATCCCACGATCATCAGGGCGAAGGCGAGCCATGCCAGCGAGGGGCGGACCAGACGGGCGTTCAGCATCACCGCGCCCCCGAAGTAGAGGCCGGCGATCTCGAAGAAAACGATCCAGGCCACCAGCATATCAATGCCGTGGGCGGTGAGGATGCGGTAGAACCAGTCGGGGGGAAGCAGGTGGATCACCTGCCAGCGGGTTAGCGCCAGCAGAAGGGCGAAGATGCCGCCGATCAGCAGGAAGACTACGGCAGCGACCGCATTGGCGATGATAAGCCGTTCGGCGGCCAGGTCTACCTTCAGTCCCGTCACCGGGCAGGTGCGGAAGACGGCTTTCTCTTCGGACCAGGGAATGGCTTCAGCCGCCATCGCTGTTTCCTCCTTAACTTGGCTGGATAGGCTAGTCGGTTACGATCAGCTTGCTCACCATCAGGTGGTGGGCGATGCCGCAGTACTCATTGCACACCAGGGAGAACTCGCCGCTCTGGGTGGGTGTCAGGGTGATGACGTAGTCGTAGCCGGGCAGGACCATGAAGTTGAGGTTCAGCGGTTGGATGGAGAAACCGTGTTGGATGTCTATCGAGGAGACGTGCAGGCGGTAGGTCTGGCCCTTCTTCAGTTGCAGGATGGGGTACCACTGCCACTGGCGGGCCAGCAGGAAGACGTCGCCGGGGGGCGGAGCGACCACGGGGACGCCCTTCTCGGTTCCTACCTGATACTGTTCGATAAAGTCCGCAACACGCTGCTGGTACTCCTCCGGCGAGACCCGGTAGGTGGTGGCCGGCACGTTCTGACGGCCCAGGAAGAACCAGATCGGCATCATCGCCGTCAGGAAGATACACCAGACGAAGGCGATGGTCAGCCAACTGCGCTCCAGGCGATCCAGAGGTTTCCACCAAATTCGTGGTGGGGCAAGCATGGTGACCTCCTTTCCGATGGGCTGTGGAGTGCGAGCACTGACGGGACGATCCGTCCACTGAGGACGATCGAGGCTCCCCGGTTAGGGGAGGAAGGGGACGCGGAGGAGCTCCATCAATCCCCAGACGTTGTACAGGATGAAGCTGATGACCAGGGAGAGCATGAAGAGTAGGAAGATCTCGTCGAAGACGATCTGTCCGATGGGGATTCGTCCCTTCGGTTCTTCATTGTGGCTGCTCATGGATGACACCTCCTTCCTTGACCGTTTGGAATGCGGATCAGAGCGGAATGGGCGGTAGGGGCGAGCTCTACGAGCTCACCCCCACCTGCCCTGACGGTCCCCTCCTCCCTCCTTGACCTTGACTGTTCACGCGAGCGGGGGTGAAGGGGGGGGCGACGCGCCTCGGAGGGCGCGTCACCCCGAGACGGGATTAGTAGATGTCATTCATCGTGTTGTAGACGTTGAACTTGCCGGTGGGGGTGATCAGGTCCTTAATCCGGGCTTTTTCTTCGAGGGTCTTGTCATCGTAGATCACGATCTCCCCCGTCTTGCCCGGCTCGTCCTTCCGCCCCCAGACGCTGACCCAGACCTCGTCGCCCTCCTTGTTGTACTCGATGTGCACGGCACGACCGTAGTCGGCCACCTCCCAGCACTTGGCGACCTTGGTCGGGTCGTCCTTGGCGATGACGCAGACGCTGCGCTGGATCGTCTCGTCGGGGTTGAGGGTGTGGTCCACCCAGATCCAGGGGCTGTTGGGATGGGTCTTGACGAAGAGGCTGCCACCACCCAGGAGCTCGATCCGGCGCACGACCTTCCAGGCGTACTCAGGATAGCCCTCGGGATCGGTCCCGATGCAGGCCATCAGGGGCTCTCCTAGGTGGACGGTGCACCAGGCCGGGCCGTATTCGGGGTCTACGTAGTTGGCCCCACGGCCAGGATGTGGCTTCACCCCCGTCTCCACGATGGCGGCCAGCTTCTCTTCCTTGGCGTCAATGACCACGATCTTGTTCCGCTGGTTGGCGGCGACCAGGAAGTAGCGCCCTGAGGCGTCCCATCCGCCGTCGTGCAGGAAGCGCTCCGCCTCGATCATCTTGATGGTCGGGTTGTCGGGCTCGGTGTAGTCCACCAACCACACCTGGCCGGTTTCCTTCACGTTGACGATCCACTGGGGCTTGAAGCGGGAGGCCACGATGCTCGCCACTCGGGGCTCCGGATGGTATTCCTCGGTGTCGTAGGTGTAGGAGCGGGTGCTGACGACCTTGATGGGCTCCAGCGTCTGGCCGTCCAGGATGACGAAGTGGGGCGGCCAGTAGCAGCCGACGATGGCGTACTTGTCGTAGAAGTCGCCCAACTCGCCCTGGTACTTGCTGACGTCAATGGAGCGGGCGTCGTAGCAGGTGCGCACTTCCGCCACCTTGTCGGGCTTCTCCATCCACAGGTCAATGAGCACCGCCTTGCCGTCGCGCCCAATGGTGTAGACATAGCGACCGGAGGCCGACATCCGGGAGATGTGGACGGCGTAGCCGGTGTCCACGACGCTCACGACCTCCTTGGTGTCCCCGTCAATGATGGCCACCTGGCCGGCATCGCGCAGGGTGACGGAGAAGAAGTTCTGCCAGTTGCGGTCGTGCTGGGGCTTCGTTGGCCGCTGGTCGGGCGGGACGATGAGGTTCCAGGTCGCCTTCATCTGCTCCATGGACATCTCGGGTGGAGCCGGCGGTTCGTGCTGGATGAACTTGGCCATCAGCTCCGCCTCGGCCTCAGAGAGGACGCCCTGCTTGCCCCAGTCGGGCATGCCGCGAGGGGTGCCGTTGAAGATGATGGCCTGCAAGGCCGTGGTGCCCTTGGGCAGGGTCTGATCCGGCGTCAGCGCCGGCCCCGTCGCGCCCTTGCGCAGCACACCGTGACAGCCGGAGCAGCGGTCGAAGAAGATCTGGGTGGCCTTCTGGAACTCCTCCTCGGTCAAGGGCGGCGGCTGGGCTCCGGCGGCCTCCGGCGGGGCCACCGCCTCGGCAGCACCGGCCGGCAGGCTCGCCAGGTAGGTGACGATGGCGTCCAGTTCGGCCTGGCTCAGCGTCTGGACGGCGGGCATCAGCCCCTCCTGGCAGGGTCCGCCGGGGCAGTCGGGCACGACGAAGACGTCCGGGTCCACGATGGACTCGCGGATGTAGTCGGCGGCCGTCTGCGCTTTGCCCGTGTAATCGCCGCTGGCGATGCGCTCCGCTGCGACCTGGCCCATCTCGGAGAGGTCAGGACCGATGGTCCCCTGAGCGCCAGCGATGCCGGGGATGACGTGGCAGGCCCCGCATCCCCCTTTCTGGAAGGCGGCTGCGACGATCTCCTCGCCGACCGTCTCCTCCGCCGGTGGCGGTGTCACCTCCTGGGTGACGATGACGGTTTCCTTGACGATCTTCGTCACCTCCTGGGGGACGATGACCGTCTCTTTGATCACCTCAGGCGTTGGGGTTGGCCGGCTGCAGGCACCGATCGCAACCCCCAGGACGATGAGCAAGATCAAGAAACGTAAGGGTATGCGCTTCATTGGTTTTGTCCTCCCTATTCTCCCTAATGTAGGCCGGATGTAGGCTCTTGGAGGCTATGGGATCATAGCCGTCACTCACACGGTGTGAGTCTCTCCGGGGACTGGTGGAGGTGCGGTGTTGGCAGGGGGCTCCAGATCCAGAGCGTTCCGCACAAGGGTCAGGAGGTTCCCCATAGCGAAGGGTTTCTCCAGCCAGTCCAGCGGCTCCAGGGCTGCCAGGCGACGCGAAGAGGGAGGGGTGTTGAGCAGCGCCACGAGGGGCACGCTCTGTCCCCAGGGTTGGCGGCGAAGGGCTTCTGCCATAACCCACCTCCCCTCGTCGTCGTCCAGGTCCAGCACCACTAGCTGGGGCTCTGGCGCTGAGGCCAGCAGTTGAGCGATACTCTCTGCTCCCCAGACGCTGATTCCCCGCTCGCGTAGGTTAAGCTCGATCAACCAGCGGATCTGTGGGTCACCGCTCACGATCCAGACAACAGGCACAGCCATAGAGGCCCCTTCTGCGTGGCCCGCGCTACCGGTATGTCGGCAGACGGGGGCAGGAGGTGGTAGATGGGGGGTAGCTTCCGCCTATAGGGTAGCAGGAGCTCCTGAACACGACCCGAACCCCCGCCTTCGTTACCTGAAAAAATCCTGAAAAGCGGTTGGGTGGTCGGGTGGTCGGCGGTCGTATGCAGTCCTCGGTCCTCAGTCCGCCGCCAAGCCGCTGGGGCGCTAGGCCGCTAGGCCGTAGGCCGGCGGTCAGCGGTCGTTAACCAGTGGTCAGGCATCGGCGAAGGAGTAGCCGACGCCCGGATGGGTGAGGATGTAGCGGGGGGTGGTAGGATCCGGCTCGATCTTGCGCCGCAGCCGCCGGATGTAGGTCCACAGGTATTCCGTCTCATCGCCGTACTCAGGCCCCCACACCGCTTGCAAGAGGGCTCGGTGGGTGAGCACCCGTCCGGCGTTGAGGGCGAGATGGGACAGCAGATCGTACTCCGTGGGGGTCAGTTGGATCTCCCGGCCACTCACCGTCACCCGACGGGCGGCGAAGTCAATGGTCAGTTCGCCGATGGTCAGGGGAGGGCGGGGTGCTGTCGGAGCCTGGACGGCACGTCGCAGCACGGCTCGCACCCGGGCCAGCATCTCCTCCACGCCGAAGGGCTTGGTCAGGTAGTCATCGGCCCCCAGATCCAGAGCCCGAACGACGTCCTTCTCCCGGCCTCGCGCACTTAGCATAATGATGGGGACGTTGGATTGGCGGCGGATGGCCTGGCAGACCTCGAAGCCGTCGGGACCGGGCATCATGATGTCCAGGATGATCAGGTCCACGACCGACTCTTGGAAGACCTGGAGGGCAGTACGCCCATCCTCGGCGGTCAGCACTTCGTAGCCACGTGCCCGGAGGTTGGCACTCAGGTACTTGATCGTTTCCGGCTCGTCATCCACAATGAGAATGCGCGTTTTCTTCATCGGCTCTCTGCACGGGGAGGCTGAACTGGAAGCAGGACCCGACGCCGGGCTTACTCTCCACCCAGATGCGGCCACCGTGGGCTTCGACGATGCGCTTGCAGATGGCCAGCCCCAGCCCGGTGCCTGCCACACGCCGCGCACCGTTCACCCGGTAGAACCGCTCGAAGATGCGCTCCTGGTGTTCGGGAGGGATGCCGATCCCCTGGTCGGCGACGGAGAAGATGACTTGGTCCGCGCGGCGATGCACGCTCAGGGTGATGGGTGTACCGGGGAAGGAGTACTTGACGGCGTTTTCGATCAGGTTGATCAGGACGACTTCGATCTCCCGCTCGTCCACGTAGAGGGCCGGCAGGTCGGGCTCCAGGTGCAGGTGCACGGGGCGGTCGGCGATCAGGTTGCGCCGCCGCCGCAGGACCCTGTCCATCAGGTCGTTGACCAGACACCACTCTCTTTCCATCGGCAGGCCGTCGGCCTCCAAGCGGGAGAGGTGGAGGATCTTCCCCACCAGGTTGGACAACCGGTCGGCCTCCCGGTTGATGCTCTCCAGAAAGTCCCGTTGGGTGGCGGCATCCCACTCCACGTCGGTCTGGAGGAGGGTGGTGGCAAACCCCTTAATGTGATGGAGGGGGGTGCGCAGCTCGTGGGAGACCATGGATATGAACTCGTCCTTTAACCGCTCGACCTCTTTGCGCTCGGTCAGGTCGTGGACGATGTGAACCACGCCGACCAGTTCTCCGTCGGTGTTGGTGATGTGGCCATAGCTGATCTCCACCCAGGCGTCTTGGCCCGAGGCGGTGGGGATACATCCCTCCACCTTCCCCTGCCGCCTGGTGGGGTTCAGAAAGGGACAGGAGGTGTCGCAGATGGATGCCCCGTCGTGGGTGCGCACGTTGAAGCGGTGGCGGCAGGTTTGGCCCAGCAGGTCCGCCCGCCGCTGCCCAACCAGCCGTTCCAGCGCTGAGTTCACCGTCACCAGGCGCTGGTCGGCGTCGCTAATCCAGATGGCATCTTGGGATGCCTCGATGGCCGCGATCACCTTGCTCTGCTCCTCGGCGAGCCGACCGTAGGAGGTCCGCAGCTCTTGGACCATCCGGTTGAAGGCGCGGCCCAGTTCGCCGATCTCGTCGGTACCTTGTACGGGGACCTGGACGTCCAGGTTGCCGGCGGCGACGGCCTGAGCCTTGGTGGCCAGTTCCCGAAGCGGGTAGGCCATTCGGGCTCCCAGGAGCATCGCGACCACCGCTGCCAGGACGGCCCCCAGGAGCAGGCTGGCGATGACCGCTCGGATGGCCTCGCCGCGGAGTCCTCGGAAGAGCTGTTCCGGCAGGCCGATGCTCAGGGTGCCGATCACCTGGCCGCTGTCGTTGCGGATCGGGTCCACGGCCAGCAGGTAGGGGATGCCCCGGATGGTGGTCTTGCCTCGGTAGGGAAGGCCCCCTGCCGTCTGGGCCGAGACCTCTTCGGGCATCAGTTCGCTCATCGAGGGGACTCCCGATGAGGGCTGGAGGGAGGTGGTGACGATGGTCTCGCCACTGCTGATGAAAATGAGGGGGCGGTGAAGGTCTGCACCGGCCACGGTGTGCTGCTGATGACCGTGCAGCTTCTGCTGTAATGCGTTGGGCACATAGGAATCGTTGTGCAGCAGGTCACCGGTGATGATGAGGCCGCAGACCGAGCCATCGCACAAGACCGGCGTCGTCACGATCACGGCCAACCCGGCCTGGGCATTGGGCACTGCCAGTCCCTCCTCTGCCAGGAACTCGGAGGGGAGGATTTCGCTGGAGAGGATGGCCTCCCGCCGTTCTATGGCGGTCGCGATCAGGTCGTTGAGAGGGAAGTGGTCGCCGGCCCGATCACTGTTGAGCCGGGCGATCACCCGGCCCGTGGGATCGGTGACGAGCCACAGGTCCACGTAGGGGCGATGGGTCTTCCAGGCTCGCATCAGGCGGCGCAGGGCCTCGCTATCCCGCCGACGGACCATCTCCTGGATGGACGGCTCGACAGCGGCCTGGAGCATCCCCATCCGCATCTGCTGGCCCCGGCTCCAGTATTCGGCCCAGGCCATCTGCATATCGTGTTCCAGGGTCTCTCGGGCGCTATGGACCATCGCCTGGCCGATCAGGCGGGTGGTCATCAATCCCAACCCGATGATCGGTCCCAGGACGATGACGAGGAAGAAGAGGGTGAATTTGTATCGCAGCCTCATCGCTGTCCTCGCCAAGAGGTGCTAGGGAGTCCACCACTGGTGGCCCCACTGCGTCAGGAGCTGATCGGCCGCGGGCGGTCCCCAGGTGCCTGCCCAGTAGGGGTGCACCGGAGGACGCCGTTCCAGAAGCGGGGTGTAGAGCTTCCAGGAAGCTTCGACCTCATCGGCCCGCACGAAGAGAGTCTGATCCCCGGTGAGGATGTCCAACAGCAGCGTCTCGTAGGCGTCGGGCAGGGGGCCGAAGGCTTCATCGTAGCGAAAGCGCAGGCGGTGGGTCTGCACGGAGATGGGCTCGCCGGGGGCCTTGACCTCGAAGAAGAGGTCGAATCCTTCATCGGGCTGCAGGGTGATGACCAGGACATTGGGATGCATCTCGCACCGCTCGAAGGGCTGAAAGAGCGAGACGGGGGGGTGGCGGAAGGTGACGACGATCTGGGTGCTCCGCCGGGGCAGCCGTTTCCCGGTACGCAGGTAGAAGGGAACCCCCTGCCAACGCCAGTTGGCGATCTCCAGCCGCATGGCCACGAAGGTCTCCGTCTGGGAGTCGGGAGCGACCCCGGGCTCCTCCCGGTAGCCGGCCACCTCCTGGTCCCCGACCCGGCCCCGGGTGTACTGACCAAAGATGACGTTGTCGGGATGGATGGGGGCGATGGAACGGAGCACCTTGACCTTCTCGTAGCGGATGGCGTCGGCGTCGAAGGCGGCCGGCACTTCCATCGCCGTCAGCGCGAGCAACTGGGTGAGGTGGTTCTGGACCATATCGCGCAGGGCACCGGCGTGTTCGTAATAACCGGCCCGATCCCCCACCCCTAGCCGCTCAGCCACGGTGATCTGAACGCTCTCCACCCGGTCTCGGTTCCAGAGGGACTCGAAGATGGCGTTGGCGAAGCGGAAGACGAGGAGGTTCTGCACCGTCTCCTTGCCCAAGTAGTGGTCAATGCGGTAGACCTGGGACTCGTCGAAGTAGCGGTGAATGAGGTGGTTCAGGTCCTGGGCGGAGACCAGGTCGCGTCCGAAGGGCTTTTCCACGACCAGCCGGGTCCAGCCGGGCCCTCGGTTCAGTCCGGCCCGACCGAGCCCCTCGATGGTAGAGGGGAAGGCGACGGGGGGCAGGGCCAGGTAGAGGACCCGATTGCCGGGCAGGTTGTGCTCCTGTTCCAAGGCGACGACGCGGGCGGCCAGGGCCTCGTAGTCCTCGGGCCGCCCTTTGCCGATGGGCTGATAGTACAGACACTCCTCGCACCAGTGGGGCGACCGCTCGTCGGTGAGCAACCCGGCCTCGGTCAGGGCCTCGCGGGCCAGGGCTCGGAAGCTCTGGTCGTCCAGTTGGGTGTTGCGGGCCACGCCGAGGATGCGGCAGCGGCCCTCGAGGACCCCTTGGGCGCTCAGCCGGTGGAGGGCCGGGAGCAGCTTGCGACGCATCAGGTCGCCCGTCCCGCCCATTACGACGAAGAGGTGGGGTTCTACAGGGATGCCGGCCATCGTCATCTCTCTTGTGAAAAACCATCAGAAATTGCACCGTCCGATTGGTACGAAATCTCCCAAGCCTCCTTGGCCCGTGTTTGGGATCATCCCGATGAGGATGTCTATACTTGAACCAAACGGGCTGCTTCCACACTTAGTAGCCAAGTCAGGTGGCCGCGATGGGGCCGGACGATCTGGGCGGGCAGGCGGTCGGGTTGGTACGGCCCCATCAGCACCTCCCGCAGCCGTTGAGCCTTGTGCTTGCCGGCGACGAGGAAGGTGACATAAGCAGCGGCGTTGAGGACGACGGGCGTCAGCGTCACACGCCAGGCCCCCAACTTTTCCACGTAGGTTGCCACGACCCATCGCTCCTCTTCGTGGAGCGCCGCCGTCCCCGGGAAGAGGGAGGCGGTGTGTCCATCCTCCCCCATCCCCAGCAGGATGAGGTCGAAGCGGGGGATGGGGGCTCCCTCGGATGGCGTCTTGCCCTCGGCGAAGAAAGCCCGCAGCGTGGCCTCGTAGGCGGCGGCGGCCTGCTCCGGGGCCTGCTCGCAGGGGATGCGGTGCAGGTTGGACGCCGGGATGGTCAGGCGGTCGAGCAGGGTCTCGCGGGCCATCCGGTAGTTGCTCTCGGGGTGGTCCGGCGGGACGCAGCGCTCGTCGCCCCAGAAGACGTGGACGCGGGTCCAGTCCACCTGCGAGGCGAAGGGCTCGTCGCTCAGCCGCTCGTAGGTGCGTCGGGGGGTGGAGCCGCCGGCCAGGGCTACGCTGAAGCGGCCCCGCCGGGTGATCGCCTCCTGGGCCAGGGCGACGAACTGCTCAGCAGCCACCCGCGCCAGGCTTTCGGTATCAGGATGGACTTGGATTGAAGGGTGCCTCATCGTCCTATAGCGAGCCGCGTTTTTCTTCCAAAGTTGCCAGCAGCCGGTCGTAGGAGGCGGCGAAGGCAGCCACACCCTCTACCTGCAACTGCTCCGTGATCGCCCCCAGGTCCACGCCCAGGTCCGCCAGACGGGCCAGGGTGGCCTCCGCCTCATCCATCCCCTCTTGAACGGTATTCCCCCGGACCTGACCGTGGTCGAGAAAAGCCTCCAAGGTGTGGGGCGGAAGGGTGTTCACCGTGTCGGGGCCGATCAACTCCTCAACGTAGAGCACGTCGGAGTAGGCGGGGTTCTTGGTGCTGGTGCTAGCCCAGAGGGGACGCTGTACCCGAGCGCCTTGCCGACGCAAGGCGGCGAAGGACTCCCCGCCGAAGATCTCCTGGAAGCGGCGGTAGGCGACCTTGGCGTTGGCGACGGCGATCCGGCCCCGCAGGGCCAGGGCTTCCGGCGTACCGATAGCCTCTAGGGCCCGGTCCACGGCGGTGTCCACCCGGCTGACGAAGAAGGAGGCCACAGAGGCGGCGCGACGGGGGGCCGGGGCCCGCTCCAGACCCCGGATGTAGGCGTGGGCCGCGGCCTCGTAGTGAGCCAGGGCGAAGATGAGGGTGACGTTGACGTGGACCCCCTCGGCGATGAGGGCTTCGATGGCCGGGATGCCCTCTGGAGTGGCCGGGACCTTGATCATCAGGTTAGGGCGGTCCACGGCCTGCCAGAGGCGGCGTGCCTCGGCGATGGTGCCCGCCGTGTCGTGGGCCAGGTGGGGTGAGACCTCCAGGGAGACGAAGCCGTCGGCCCCATCGGTGGCCTCGTAGACGGGGCGGAGGATGTCGGCGGCCAGGCGAATGTCCTCGAAGGCGAGCGCTTCGTAGAGGGCGGTGACGTCGGCGCGAGGATCGGTCTCCAAGAGGCGGTGCAGGGAGGCATTGTAGTCGGTGCTGCCGGCGATGGCCTTCTGGAAGATGGTCGGGTTGCTGGTGAGGCCGCTCACCCCCTGCGAGACCAGGTGCTGCAGCTCCCCGCTGGTGATCAGATCACGGCGGATGTAGTCCAGCCAGACCGATTGGCCCTGTTGGACCAGATCTTGTAGCGATGTCATAGGGTTCCTCTCCAAGCCATTCTGCATGGTGGCCCACGATCAGGGCCCTTTCAACAGACGCACCCAGTAGCGGTCCCCAAAGGGAGGATCGAAGGGAATCGCAAGCCGGCGGTAGAGGGTTGGCGGGATACCGATGTCGGCCAGGTAGAGATCGCCGGCCGCCCGGTGCAGCCCGGTCTTGGGCAGGGCCGGTGTCACGTTGCTGTGTGTCGTATTTCACGTTCAAGCTGCGGGGGAATCTTACCATGGAAGTGCGAGGAATTCAAATCGGAGGGATAGGGTCAGAATCGGCTGGGCGGGCGCTCACCAAGGGGCACCCTCGAGGGCTTCCGTGGTGTTAGAAGGTGTTGAAACGGAGCACCCGGATGGAGAGCACGTCGTCCGCGTTGCGAGAGCGTGGGATGTCGCAGTACATTGAGGCTTTGGAGACAATGCCGCCTCATTCGTGCATTTGTGAGAAATTCGTGGGCGGCCTGCTACGGACCACTCTCTCGCTCCCTTGTGGGTAATCACCGCGGATCGCTCGTTTGCCACCGACGCGGTTTTGTGGTACCCTTCATAGGGAGCGCTCCTGGCGTGTGTGGGACGTCACCTCATACGCTATCACAAGAGGAGCGCTCTGTCCACTTCAGCAGCCTTCCATCCACCATCCACCTCCCTCGGTGCCTTCCCGAGGGCAGCAATCCGATACGCTTGCAACCTGCAACCTGCAACTTGCAACTTGCAACTTGCAACTTGCAACTTGCAACTTGCAACTTGTCACAAAGGAGTGTGCCCATGCCCCGTGCCCTCTTCTCCCTCTACGACAAGACAGGATTGGACGCCTTCGCCGGCCGGCTGGCGGCGATGGGTTGGGAGCTGGTCGCCAGCGGCGGCACGGCCCGCGCCCTGCGGAAAGCCGGCCTCCCCGTCACCGACGTGGCCCAACTCACCGGCTTCCCCGAGATGCTGGGCGGGCGGGTCAAGACCTTGCACCCGGCGATCCACGGCGCGATCCTGGCCCGCCCCGGCGCAGCCGACCGGGCCGAACTGGCCGCCCACGGCATCGCGCCCATTGACCTGGTCGCCGTCAACCTCTACCCCTTCCGGGAGACCGTCGCCCGGCCCGGCGTGACGGTGGAGGAGGCGGTGGAGCAGATAGACATCGGCGGCGTCGCCCTGCTCCGGGCGGCGGCCAAGAACTTCGCCCGGGTGACCGTCCTCTGCGATCCGGCGGACTACGCCCCGGTCCTGGCCGAGCTGGAGGCCCGGGGGGAGGTCTCCCCGGCGACCCGCCGCCGGCTGGCCGCCAAAGCCTTCGCCCACACCCGCGACTACGATGCGGCCATCGAAGCCTTCCTGGCCGCCTCCGAGGGGGAGGCGACGCCGGCCCCCTTCCCCTCCCGCCTCACCCTCACCCTCCACCGGGTCCGGGCGCTGCGCTACGGCGAGAACCCCCACCAGGC
>WFUY01000038.1 GCA_015484715.1 Thermoflexales bacterium
AATAGCCCATCGGGGCTGAAAGCGCCCTCGACCGGTGACCTGCGGGAGGGTAGGCTGAATAGATACACGGAGCCTCTTATGACCGTAGCAAAAGGGGTATTCCTCATCCTCAGTGCCGTTACCCTGGGCAGCGCCCTGGCCGTGGTCACCCAACGAAACCTCTTCCACGCTGCCCTCTTCCTGATCCTTTCCTTCTTCGGTGTCGCAGGACTCTATGTGCTCCTGGATGCGGCTTTCCTGGCCGGCATCCAGGTCCTTATCTACATCGGAGCGATCGCCATCCTTATCATCTTCGCCGTGATGCTGACCCGGCAGATGATGAGGCCGGTGGAGCCCCAGGTCAACCTCCAGTGGGCTTGGGCCGCCGGCCTTTCCTTTGCCTTTCTGGTCCTCGTCCTGTGGGTAACCCTGCGCATCCCCTGGCCGGAGCAGGTCAGCGTCCCGGTCACCGCCGAGAGCATCACCCGGCTGGGGCAGGCTCTGATGGACCCCCAGCAGTACGTGCTGCCCTTTGAGGTCGCTTCGGTCCTGCTGTTCGTCGCGCTGGTTGGCTCTGTCGCCATCGCCCGAGAGCGCGACTGAACTACCCCCCTTGTACGGAGCCGAACGATGATCCCGCTCTCCTGGTACCTCATCGTCGCCACAGCCCTCTTCGCCATCGGGCTGTACGGGGCGTTGAGCCGACGCAACGCCATCGCCATCCTGATGGGCATCGAACTGATGCTCAACGCCGTCAACATCAACCTGGTCGCCTTCTGGCGCTATCTCACGCCCCACCGGATAACCGGCCAGGCCTTCGCCATCTTCGTCTTCGCTGTGGCCGCCGCCGAGGCGGCCGTCGGCCTGGCGCTGATCATCTCCGTCTACCGCAACCGGGATACGGTGGACGTGGAGAAGATCAACCTGCTGAAATGGTGACGGGGGGACAAGCTCCCGAGGGTCCGCCCCGGTGGCCGAGGGCAGTGCGGACCTATCGGGCCTAGCCGTCTCCCCCGGCGGATCCTATATCCCTGACCCGATCGAGGTATCTCTATGGTCAATCTCGAACTGCTCACCTGGCTCGTGCCCCTCTTCCCGGTGCTGGCCTTCGCCGTCATCGTCCTCTTCACCAACCGCTGGAAACGGCTGAGCCACACGGTGGCCATCGGCTTCCTGCTCGTCTCCTTCGTCCTGGGGATGATCGTCGTCTTCAGCGCCTTCCGCATCGGGGGCGAGGAGCTGGCCCAGCACCCCATTGTCAGTGCGGTGGACTGGATGCCCACCGGGGAGAGCTTCCTGCGTTTCGGGGTGCTGGTGGACCCGCTGACGGCGGTCACCCTCTTCTTCGTCCTGATGACACTGGTGGCCATCTTCGTCTACAGCGTGGGCTACATGCGGGGCGACCCCCGTTACTCCCGCTTCTTCGCCCTCATCTCCCTCTTCGCCACAGGCATGCTGGGGCTGGTGGTCTCTGACAACCTGTTGATGCTCTTCCTCTTCTGGGAGATCATGGGCTTCTGCTCCTACGCCCTCATCGGCTTCTGGTTCGAGAAGCCTTCGGCCCACAGGGCCGGCGTCAAAGCCTTCATCACCACCCGCGTCGGGGACGTGCTGATGCTCCTGGGCATCGCCTACCTGTACGCCCTCACCGGAACGCTGAACTTCCGGGAGATCCTGAACGACCCGGCGGTGCTGAAACGGCTGGTGGAGATGAGCAGCCCCATCGCCGGCCTCTCGGCTGCGGCCCTTGTGGGCCTGCTCCTCTTCGGCGGCACGGTGGGCAAGAGCGCCCAGTTCCCCCTCCACGTCTGGTTGCCCGACGCGATGGAAGGTCCGACTCCGGTCAGCGCTTTGATCCACGCCGCGACGATGGTCTCGGCCGGCGTCTACCTGGTCATCCGCACCTTCCCCCTCCTGTCGGCCGGCCTGGAGCACGGGGGCGGGGCCACGCCGGCCATGTGGGCGATGGGGCTCATCGGGGCCTTCACCGCCTTCCTGGCCGCGACGATGGCCGTGGCCCAGTTCGACATCAAGCGGGTGCTGGCCTACTCGACCATCAGCCAGTTGGGCTACATGATCGCCGCCCTGGGCGTGGGGGCCTACGTGGCCGCCGCCTTCCACCTGATCACCCACGCCTTCTTCAAAGCGCTCCTCTTCCTGGGCTCCGGCTCCGTCATCCACGCGATGGAACACGGCCACCACCACGCGATGGAGCACGCCGGCCACGGCCACGGAGAGCACGAGGAGCCCTTCGACCCCAACGACATGCGCAACATGGGCGGTCTCCGGGAGAAGATGCCCATCACCTTCTGGACCTTCACCATCGGCGGGCTGGCGTTGGCCGGCTTCCCGCTGGTCACGGCCGGCTTCTGGAGCAAGGATGAGATCCTGGCCGAGGCCTTCCACGCCGCCTTCGAGAAGGGTGAGCCGCTGGGCCTCTTCGTCTACCTGCTGCTGGCCCTGGCCGCGCTCCTGACGGCCTTCTACACGATGCGCCAGATC
Source organism: Thermoflexales bacterium (assembly GCA_015484715.1). Classification (GTDB taxonomy): domain Bacteria; phylum Chloroflexota; class Anaerolineae; order S140-20; family S140-20; genus S140-20. The sequence continues at coordinate 2,482 of WFUY01000038.1, forward strand.
ACGATGACCTTCCTGGGCGAACCGCGCACCGAGGCGGCCCGCCACGCACCGGAGAGCGACTGGACGATGACGGTGCCCCTCATCTTCCTCTCCATCTTCGCCGTGGGGGCCGGCTTCGTCGGCGTGCCCGCCGACTTCCCCATCCTGGGGCCGTTGCTGGGCGGGAACCCCCTGCACGAGTTCGTGGGGGCCACGCTGATGACCCACCTGGAGACGCTGCCCCTCAACTGGCTCCCGGTGCTCATCTCCGTCCTCTTCGCCCTGGGCGGCCTCTGGCTGGGCTACCGGGCTTACGAGGGGAAGCTACGCAGTCCGGAGACGCCAGACCCCCTCTCCAACCTGCCCCTGGGCCTCTTCACCCACATGCACCGGCGCTGGTACTTCGACGAGCTGTACGATGTCCTCTTCGTCCGGCCGGCCAAGGGGATCGCCTTCTTCATCGCCCGCATTGTGGACCGGGGGATCATTGACGGCATCCTGCACTTCACCGCCCGCACCTCGCTGATCCTGGCCGAGGCGACCCGCGTCTTCGACCGGGTGGTGCCCAACGGCATCCCCATCGCCGTCGCCGAGGGGATCAAGGGCTTCGGTCGCAGCTTCCGCACCATCCAGACGGGGCAGGTGCAGAACTACCTACTGCTGGCCCTGGTTAACGCCCTCGTGTTGGCCGTTGTTTATCTGGTGTTGTTTCAATAGCCGTCGTCATCTCTCCTTCTTCGGAGTAGAGCTATGGATTTCATCCTCAGCCACCTCTTGAGCCTCATCGTCTTCACCCCCCTGCTGGGGGCAATCGTGGTGATGCTGCTGCCCGGCCACCAGAAGGGACTGATCCGATGGGTGGCCTTCGGCCTCAGCCTGATCCCCTTCATCCTCTCCGTCGTTCTATGGGTCAACTTCGTGCCCGGCGAGCCCGGCTACCAGTTCGTCGAGCAGGCGGACTGGCTGCCGGCCTTGGGCGTTCGCTACCACGTGGGGGTGGACGGCCTCAGCCTGACGCTGATCTTGCTCACCACCCTGCTGACCCCCCTGGGCGTCCTCATCTCCTTCAGCATCGAAGAGCACGTCCGCTCCTTCTTCGCCCTCTTCCTCTTCCTGGAGACGGGGATCCTGGGCTACTTCGTGGCCCTGGACCTGATCATCTTCTTCATCTTCTGGGAGATCGGGCTGGTGCCGATGTACTTCCTCATCAACCAGTGGGGGAGTGCCAACCGGCGTTACGCTTCCTTCAAGTTCTTCATCTACACAATGGCCGGGAGTCTGGCGATGCTGCTGGCCATCCAGGTGATCTGGATCGCCAGCCGGAGCATCGTCCCCACGGGCACCTTCGACATCCCGCTCCTGATGCAGATGCGCCCCTTCACCGGGGAGCAGGTGCTGCCCTTCCTGTCCCAGGAGTTGGCCCGCACCATCGCCTTCTGGGCCTTCGTCATCGCCTTCGCCATCAAGGTTCCCATCTGGCCGGTGCACACCTGGCTGCCCGACGCCCACACCGAAGCGCCCACGGCCGGCTCGATGATCCTGGCCGGCGTCCTGCTGAAGATGGGAGCCTACGGCTTCCTGCGGGTGGTCATCCCCTTCTTCCCGACCGAAGCCGCCCGCTTCGCCCTCGCCCTGGCCGTCCTGGCCCTCCTCTCCATCCTGATGGGAGCCTACGCCGCCTACGGACAGACCGATTTCAAGCGGCTGGTGGCCTACTCTTCCATCAACCACATGGGCATCGTCATCCTGGGCATCGCCGTGGCGGCGACGACGCTGGGAACGAAGCAGTACGCCGAGCACGGCGTCATGGCCTACAACGGCGCGGTCCTCCAGATGTTCAACCACGGCCTGACCTCGGCAGCCCTCTTCGCCCTGGTGGGCATGGTCTACGAGCGGACCCACACCCGCGATCTCTCGGCCTACGGCGGGCTCTGGGTCGTGATGCCGGCCTACGGCGGCATCCTCATCTACTCGGCGATGGCCAACCTGGGGCTGCCGGGCCTGGGCAGCTTCGTCAGCGAGTTCCTGGTCGTCCGGGGAGCCTGGCCGGTCTACACCCTCATCACCGCCCTAGCGATGATCGGTCTGGTGATGACGGCCGCCTTCACGCTGATGGCCGTCCAGCGGGTGCTCCACGGCCCCCTGAACCCGCGCTGGAAGGAACTGCGGGAGATCACCTGGCGCGAAGGGCTGGCGATGGCCCCGCTGATGATCGGCCTGCTGGCCATCGGCGTCTGGCCGCGCTGGATCCTGGACGTCATCAACGCGGCTGCTCAATTCCTGTAGCTCACGCAACACGTAACACGCGATACGCAACACGAGGCGAGGTAAACCACGATGGCCTTTCCCTTCATCTCGGTGATCATCTTCACCCCTCTCGTCGCGGGGATGCTGATCTTGATGCTCCCCGCCGACCGGAAGGCAGAGATCAAGGTAATCGCGGCCGCGGCTGCCTTCATCTCCCTGGTCCTCTCCCTCTGGCTCTTCTTCACCTATGACCGGGAGGCAGCTCGACTGGCGACGGACTGGGCAGGGCGAATTCAGTTCGAGGAAAAGATCGCCTGGGTGCCCAGCCTGGGGCTCTCCTACCACGTCGGTGGGGACGGCTTCAACATCCCGCTGCTCCTCCTGACCAGCCTGATCCTCTTCGCCGGCGTCCTGGTCTCCTGGCACATCGAGCATCGGGCGCGGGAGTTCTTCGCCTTCCTGATGGTCCTGGCCACCGGCATCTTCGGGGGCTTCGCCGCGCTGGACCTCTTCCTGCTGGTCTTCTTCTACGAGATGGCCATCTTCCCCATCTACGTGATGATCGCCGTCTGGGGGAGCACCCGCAAGGAGTTCGCGGCGATGAAGCTGACCCTCTACATTCTGGTGGGGAGCATCATCGCCCTGGTCGGCCTCTTCGCCATCTACTTCAAGGCCGGGCTAGGTACCTTTGACATGGTGGAAATCTACCAGAACGGCAACCTGGATGCCACCTTCCAGCGAATCTGGTTCCTGCCCGTCTTCGTCGGCTTCGGCGTCCTGGCCAGCCTCTGGCCCTTCCACGTCTGGTCCCCCGACGGCTACGTGGCCGCGCCCACCGTCGTCTCGATGCTTCACGCCGGCGTCCTGAAGAACATGGGGGCCTACGTGGCCCTGCGCACCGGCATCCAGCTCCTGCCCGAAGGGGCGAAGTTCTGGATGCCCTTCATCGTCTTCCTGACGGTGATCAGCATCGTCTACTCGGCGATGGTGGCGATGAGCCAGCGGGACTTCAAGTACGTCTTCGGGTTCGCCAGCGTGGGTCATATGGGGATCGTGCTCTTGGGATTCTCCACCCTCAACCTGGTGGGGCTCACCGGCACCGGCGTCCAGATGTTCATCCACGGCGCGATGTCGGCCATCTTCTTCTCCATCGTTGGGATGGTCTATGACCGAGCCCACACGCGGGACATCCCCAGTCTGGGCGGCTTTGTGCGTATCATGCCCATCCCAACCCTCGCCTTCCTCATCGCCGGTCTGAGTTCGATGGGGATGCCGGGGCTGGCCGGCTTCGTGGCCGAGATCCAGATCTTCATCGGCGTCTGGTTGGCCTACGCCCCCCAGCACTGGTGGTTCCCCTGGATGGCCATCATCGCCTCCAGTGGGGTCATCATCACGGCAGCCTACATCATGCGGGTGGCCTACAGCGTCTTCTTCGGTGAGCTCCGGCCGGAGTTCGCCGACCTGCCGGGCGTCACCCTGATGGACAAGATCGCGGTGACGCTCCTGGCCATCCCGCTCATCGTCATCGGTGTCTATCCTTCGATCATCATGCCGCTGGCTCAGACCGGAGCGGCTTCCATCGCTTCACTCTTCGGAGGTGCGTAAGTGTCCAGCCTTGACCCTGCGGCGCTGATCAACGTCTTGCCGGAGATCCTGCTGGTGGTGCTGGCCCTGATGGTGATGGGGCTGGATCTCCTCTGGCCGGCGGGCCGTAAGCGAGACTTAGGGCTCGTCAGCGCAGCCGGCATGATCGTCGTCCTGATCGCCAGTTTCCTCTGGCCCGGCGACGGCCAGCCCGTCTGGGGGGGGATGATCCAGGCCGATCTGCTGGCCCGCCTCTTCCGCATCCTCTTCCTGGTGGCCGGCATCCTGACCAGCCTGATCTCGATGGACATGAAGGGGCTGAAGCAGGAAGGGGAGTACTACGCGATGATCATCATCGCCACGATGGGCATGGGGCTGATGGCCACTGCCAATGACTTCCTGATGCTCTACGTGGCGATGGAGATGACCAGCATCACCCAGTACCTGCTGGTGGGCTATATGCGTCGGGAGGCCCGCTCCGTCGAAGCGGGCATCAAGTACTTCCTCTTCGGGGCCGTGACCTCGACGGTGATGCTCTTCGGTCTCAGCTTCTTCTACGGCTTCACCGGGCAGACCAACTACGCCGGCGTGCGGATGGGGCTCTTCAACCCGGCCATTGACACCGGCGCGGTGCTGGTCGCCTTGATCCTGATCGCCGTCGGCTTTGGCTTCAAGATCGCCGCCGTTCCCTTCCACTTCTGGACTCCCGACACCTATGAAGGAGCGCCCACCCCGGTCACGGCCTTCATCTCGGTGGCCTCGAAGGCGGCCGGCTTCGCCGTCCTCTTCCGGGTTCTCAACGTCGTCTTCCCGGTCGGCGTCCCCCAGAGCGAGTGGACCAACCTGATGGAGACGCTGGCCATCGTGACGATGACGCTGGGGAACGTGCTGGCCATCCCCCAGACGAACATCAAGCGGTTGCTGGCCTACTCCAGCATCGCCCAGGCCGGCTACGTCCTCATCGGCGTGGCGGCCGTCTCCAGCCTGGGCGTTGCTTCCGCTCTCTTCTACCTGGCCGTCTACGTCATCACCAACATCGGGGCCTTCGCCGGTGTCATCGCCGTGGCCAATCGGCTGGGCTCTGACGACATCCGGGCCTTCGCCGGCCTGAGCCGCCGCTCCCCCTACCTGGCGCTGATGATCCTCGTCGCCTTCCTCTCGCTGGGAGGCGTGCCCCCCACCGCCGGCTTCGTGGGCAAGCTCTTCCTGTTCCAGGCCGCCGTGGGGCAGGGCCTCATCCGGCTGGCCGTCATCGGCGTCCTCAACGTCATCGTCGGCCTCTACTACTACCTGATGGTCCTCAAGGTGATGTATGTGGACCGGGGCGAGGAAGAGGTGGAGGTGCCGGTGAGCGCCCCTCTGGCCTGGACCCTGGCGGTGTCGGCGGCGGGGGTGATGCTTCTTGGCATTTTCGCTCACCCCTGGTATAATATCGCCCTGCGTGCCGCTGCTGTGCTGTTCCCAGGGTGATAAAGGGAAGAAGATGGGAACCAACGGAAGAACGGTCCAGCGCACCTCCCATCCTCACATTGTCAAGATCGAAGGGGTGTGTGGGGGAGAGGCAGTTATAGAAGGAACGCGCATCGCCGTCTGGCACATCGTCGGTTATTATTACAAGGTGGGAATGTCTGTAGAGGAAATCCTGGCGGACTGGGACGCCCTCACGCCAGCGCAGGTGTTTGACGCTCTGGCATACTACCATGACCACCGGGAAGAGATAGAGCAGGCGTTGTGGGAGAACAGCTACGAGTACTGGCGCGAGCACTTTGCCCATGCCGTCCCGTGACGCTCCCAAGCTACACCTAAACGAGCACCTCTCCCCTCGCTTGGCTTCTCAGTTGCGCCGGCACGGCTTTGATGTGACAACCTCTCGGGAGGCCGGTCTGCTGTCCATCACTGATGAAGAGCAAATGGCTTATGCCGCTGCAGAGCAGCGGGCCATTGTCACCTTCAACGTCCGCGACTTCTCATATCTGCACAACCAGTACCTGGCAGAGAACAAGGAGCATTGGGGAATCATCTTTTCAACCCAGGAGCCCATCAGCGTCTTGTTTCACCGTCTGTTGCGGCTGCTGAATTCTGTGACCGCTGAGGAACTGAAGAATCAAGTCCGCTGGCTCAACGAATTTCAATGACATGAGCGCACCGCTCCCGCCCCGGCGCAACCTGCGGCGGGTTGCCCGTAATCTGACGCTGGCCAGCGTCGCTTCCCAAGTCGGCTTTGTCACCATCGGCATCATCCTGGTGGCGCTGCTGGTGGGATTGTGGCTGGATCGGGAGCTGGAGACCCGGCCCTGGGCCACCATCGTTTGCCTGTTGTGTAGCGTTCCCCTCAGCGTCGCCAGCATCGTCTGGCTTGCCCTTTCCATTGTCTCGCAGATTCAACCGCCAGAACGACCAACCCATCGCCAACGAGAAGGAGAGCAGTAGTGTCCCCACGGAAAAAGCGAATTCTTCAAGGACTTGTCGGGCTGATCGTCCTGGTCCTTCTCCCTGCCCTGCTCAGCTCGGGCTTCCTGGTGAGCCTGGGCATCAACCCCCTTTTCGGCATCTTTCCCAAACCGGCTATGCCGGTCGTCTCCCTGACCCCTGAACCTCTCCCCGGCCTGGGGATCACCAATTCGATCCTGGCCACACTGTTGGTGGACGTCGTCCTGTTGGCCATCGTCTTCGCCGGCACCCGCAAGCTGCGGGCCGGTTCTCCCGACGCTTGGGTTCCTACCGGGCTGCAGAACGCCCTGGAAGCGGTTCTGGAGACCCTCTACAATCTCGGAGAGAGCGTGCTGGGTGAGCGCACCCGCCAACTCTTCTGGCTAGGGGCGACCATCTTCCTCTTCCTGCTGATCGCCAACTGGAGCGAGTTGGTCCCCTTCGTTGAGAGCGTTGGCTTTATCGAGGAAGTGCACGGAGAAGATGTAGAAGGGTACGCCAAAAGTTCCTTCCTGGGCATCCCTGCCGTCGTCCCCCCTGAAGAGGACGAACCTGGCGAGTACACCCTGATCCCCTTGTTTCGGGTCCCCACCACGGACCTCAACCTCCCGCTGGCCCTGGCCCTCATCTCCGTCTTTATGACCCAGGTCTACGGCGTTCGGGCCCTGGGGGTCAAGGGCTACCTGGCCCGCTTCTTCCCCATCGGCAGCATCAAGAAGAAGCGATGGATGGGCCTCATTGACATATTCGTGGGGATCCTGGAGCTCATCAGCGAGGTGGCCAAGATCATCTCCTTCACCTTCCGACTCTTCGGCAACCTCTTCGCCGGTGGAGTCCTGCTCTTCGTGATGGCTTTTCTGATTCCTCTCGTCTTCGTCGGCGGAGTGGTCTTCTACGGCCTGGAGCTCTTCGTTGGGCTGATCCAGGCTTTTATTTTCATGATGCTCACCTTCGCCTTCACCGCGTCGGCGACGATGGAGCACGGTGAGCATTGAGGTCACCTCCCGCAGGTCACACGGAACCTGCGGGAGGGTCTATCAACTTGGGCTACATCTCACCAAATCACATACTTAAGGAGGAATGGTATGGATCCTGCAACCATGAAGCAGTTGGGGGCCGCGCTGGCGATCGGGTTGGGAGCGATTGGGCCGGGCCTGGGCATCGGGTTGGTGGCCTATGGAGCTACCCAGGCTATCGGACGCAACCCCGAGGCCACGGGCCAGGTTCAGACGGCGATGATCTTGGGCTTGGCCTTCGCCGAGGCGGTGGCCATCTACGCCCTGGTGATCGCCCTGTTGCTCAAGTTCGTCTGATGTGCCCGGATCCCACACGTTCCCGCGAGTTCCTGCGAACTCTCAAGGAGGAATGAATCTTGGCACAAATCTTGGCACAGCTAGGCATTAACCCGATGTTCCTGCTCTTTCAGATCGTCAACTTCATCGTGTTGGCGGTCTTATTGCGCATCTTCCTCTACAAGCCTGTGATGGGGATGCTGGAACAGCGGCGGCAGCGCATCGAGAAGGGTCTGGAGGACGCCCGGGCCGCCGAGGAGGCGCGGGCCAAAGCCGAAGAAGAGCGTCAACGCATCCTGGACCAAGCCTGGGACGAGGCCCGCCGTATCACCGGTGAGGCGACCCGACAAGCTGAGGAAGTCGCCAAGCGGATCGAGGCCGAAGCTCGCAAGCAGGCCCGCGAGATCCTGGAACGGGCTCAACGGGACGCAGAACTGGAGCGTCAAAAAGCCCTGGGAGCCCTGCGGGACCAGATCGCCTTGCTCTCTATCGCCGCCGCCAACCGGATCCTCCAGGAGACCCTGGATGAACAGCGGCAGATGGCCCTGGTCCGCTCCTTCGTCAGCGGCATCGAGGCGGGCAAGATCCAGGTCCTGGAAGAAGAAGAGGAGCTGGAGGGCGAGAAGGCGGAGGTCATCAGCGCCGTGCCTCTGGAGGACGACGAGAAAGCGCTCTACACCGAGAAGCTGCGCGAACGGCTGGGAGAGGAGGTCACCATCGAGTTCAAAGTGGATCCCAGCCTGATGGGGGGCGTGGTCCTGCGGGTCGGCGACCGGGTGATTGACAACAGCATGGCCGGCCGGTTGGAAGCCCTGCGCCGCGCACTGGTCTAGGAGGAGCAGCGCCGGGCTGCCCCTTACCGACCGATGGCGTGATTCCACGGGCTGTGAAGACGCCCGACCCTCATTGGAACGACGAACAAAGGGCTGCGCGGTGGCAGCCCTTTTGCTCTTTCCCGATCCTCGGTCCTCAGTCCCCGGTGCCTCTCCCCGGTCGGCGGTCGTAGCGGTCCATCAGCGGTCGAGAGGAGTACCGATCTCCCCCAGCGCCCGGGCTGCGGCCTCTCGGACCCCGGCGTCCGGATCCTGGAGCGCCTGCTGCAGAGCCGGGATGGCCCGCTGAGCGCGAACCTGTCCCAGCGCCTCTGCCGCCGCCTGCCGCACCCGGGCCTCCGAATCCTGAAGGGCGGCGACCAGCGCATCTACCATCTCAGGGGTGGGAAGGACGAGGGCCGGCCTGTCGTGGGCCGGTGAGGAGAGGAACCGTTCGCCCAACGCCGTCATCAGCCGCGTCAGGGTGCTCGTCTCCCCCATCTGCCCCAGCGCATAGGCCGCCCGGGCTCGAATCTGGGGGTCAGGATCCTCCAGGGCTGCCGTCAGCCACCGGGCGACAGAGCTGTCCATCTCGTTGAGGGCGATCAGCATCCCGAAGGCGCGGGGGGCCTCCTCGCTGCGGAGCGCTGCCCGCACCGCCCGGGCATCGGGGATGCGGGCCAGCGCCTGAACGGCCGCCGAGCGCAGCCAGGGCTCGTCCGAGTCCAATACGGCGATGAGGGCATCAGCGGCCTGGGGGTTGCCCATCTGTCCCAGGGCCCGGACAGCCGCCTGCCGGACCCACTTGTCCTCGTCCTCCAACGCTGCGGTGAGGGCCTCCAATGCGGGGGGGCCAAGACGCCCCAACGCCCGGGCAGCCACATCCCGAAGCTCCACCGGCCATTCGGTAGAGGGGTGGTGCAGGAGGCGCTCGACCAAGGGGGGCACAGCCCGTGGATCCCCGATCTCACCCAGGGCGACGACGGCGGCCCGCCGCACCCAGATGCTGGGATCGTCCAGACAGAGGATGAGAGCCTCCACGGCCTGGCGAGCCCGGAGCTGCCCCAGGGCCTCAGCGGCAACGATGCGCACCCACTGATTGGTATCCTCCAGGGCTTCGATGAGGGGCTCGATGGCGCGAGGATCGCCCAGTTCCCCCAGGGCCTGGGCTGCCTGCCAGCGGGTCTTCCAATGCTCGGCCTGCAGCGCGGTGATGTAAGCGACGGCGGGATCTGAGGCTCCCGGTTGTTGTGATGGTCCCATAGCGCGCCCTTTCCTTTCTAGGTAGCAGTCATCAATCCGGCAACAACTGGTGATTCCCCACATCTCGGGAATCCGCTCGGCCCGCCCGGACCTGGAAGGTCCGGGCTGAGAGGAGCAAAGCCCTAACGGGCTGTCTCGCATCCCCCGGCGTAAGGGGCAGCCACCAGGGCCGCTCCCTACTGGGGGTAATCACCAAGGCAACACCACGATGATGGGTCTCAAGTCGGCGGGTGACAAACCCGGCGTAAACTTCCCGCTATTATACCACAACTTGTCAAAGAAGAGAGGGGGTCTGCTGATCCTGCTGATCTTGCTGGTGGCTGCTGGGCTCCGCCTCTACGGCCTCCCCGTCCCCCCGCCGGGCCCCCACTACGATGAGGCGGCCAACGGCATCCTGGCCGCCGAGGTGGGGCGCGACGGGCGCTGGCCCCTCTTCCTCCCGGCCTACACGGGCAAAGAGGTCCTCTTCTTCTACTGGGCCGCCCTCTGGATGCGGCTGCTGGGCGTCAACCTGCTGGCTTTGCGCCTGGCCGCCGCCCTGGCCGGCCTGCTGACCGTGGCCGCCACCGCCTGGATGGTCCGGGAGCTCTTCGCCCTGGACCACCAGCCCTCCGACCCTGTGGACCCGCCGGCCACCGGCTTGGCCCTGCTGACGGCAGCCCTCCTGGCGACCTCTTTCTGGCACCTCCTGCTCAGCCGGCTGGGCTTCCGCGCCATCCTCCAGCCCCTGCTCCAGGCGCTGACCCTGGCGGCGCTGGGACGGGGGATGCGCCTCCCGGCCCAGAGAGGACGATGGCTGACGCTGGCCGGCCTCTTCTGCGGCCTGACCGCCTACACCTACCTGGCCGCCCGGGCCTTCCCCATCCCCCTCCTCGTCTTCTGGGCGGCCCTGCTGCTGGGAGACCGACGGCGCACCTGGCTGGCAGGCTTCCTCCGCTTTGGCCTGGCCGCCCTCGTGGCCTTCGCCCCTCTCGGCCTCTACTTCCTCCGCCACCCCGCAGCCTTTGCCACCCGGATGGCCCAGGTCGGCCCGGGAGCCGACTGGGGGGCAGTGCCGTCGGCCTTCCTGCGCTCCCTGGCCATCTTCTTCTGGCGTGGAGACCCCTACATCCGTTTCAACCTGCCCGGGCGCCCCCTCTTCGGGCCGGTGGTGGGCTTCCTCTTCGTCCTGGGCTTGCTCGCCACGCTGAGTTCCCTGGGGCGGACGCGGAACCCGCAGGTGCGGGCGCGGGAGTTGCTCCTGCTCACCTGGCTGCCGGCGATGCTCCTCCCCACCGCCCTCGCCGTCCACGAGGTCCTGCCCAGCAACCTGAGGGCAGTAGGGCTCATCCCCCTCGTCTTCCTCTTCCCGGCGCGGGGAGCGCTCCTCCTCGCCCGTTGGGCCGGCTCTTGGGTGGACCGGCCCCTTCCGGCATCCCGACGCATCGGCCAGGCGGTGACGGTGGAGGGCCTCGTCCTGCTCCTCCTCCTGGGCACAGGAGGCATCACGGCCCGCGACTACTTCCTCCGTTACGCCTCCTGCACCGACCTCTTCGAGCAATCCGACGGGGACCTGGCCGCCATCGCCGCCTATCTCAACCGGGCCGACCTGGAGGCGACAACCGTCTACGTGGCCAGCATCCACTACCGCCACCCCACCCTCGCCTTCCTGACCCCCGTCTACCCCCAGGTTCGCTGGCTGGTGGGAGGGCAGACCATCGTCTATCCGGCCCAGGGGGCCGCTCTCTACCTC
>WFUY01000039.1 GCA_015484715.1 Thermoflexales bacterium
GATCCCAATCCACGCGGGCATACCGGTAGAAGCAGGCGCTGTTGAAGCCGGTGAACCCCATCATCCCCGCCCCGGTCTCCTCCTCTCGGGAGAGGTCGTCCACAGCGGTGAAGAAGTCCATCTCCATCGCGACCCGATGGGTGGAAATGGCGTGGGCCACTTGGCAGGCGGCCTCCAGGTTGAGCTCCGGCTTCTCGGCCAGCATGCGGCCAAAGAGGGCGATGTCGGGCGCACCGGTGTGGCCCTTGTGGGCTTTGATGAGGTCTTTGACCAGCTTCTTCATCACCCTCTCGTCCGAGAGGCGATCCCAGTTGTCGAGCAGAGCCTGCACGATGTCGGCGATCTCGCCCCGGCTGAGATAGAACAGGACCTTGGTGCGTTGGCCGTCTTTGTCCAAACCGCCGGCATACTGCGGGACGAATTCCTGCAGAATGGCGGTAGCCTCCTCCTCAGGCTTCCCGGCCTCGACCAGGTGACCCCTCAGGAGGCGGACGAGCCAGCGGGTGCGGGTACCCACGGCCACCCTGGTGGTCTCGGTGAAGACAGGCGAGGTGCGGATGGCCCGCTTGATGCACTGGGAGGAGATGCGGGCCCGGCGGACACCGCCGAACTCGCAGTCCTTGGGGTTGTTGGTGTCGTCCCGGTTCAGGTTGGCCGGGGCGAAGTTCTGGATCATATGCACTTCGATGTACATCTTCATCCCTCCTTTGTCCTTTGGTTCTGGGTGGAGCGGCCCCAGAAGGCGCTCGCCCACTGCCGCTGTACATATCGGTCTGGGTGCCCCCAGGCCAGCACGTCTTGTAACAGTTGGTGCCAGTTGACCGGCACCTCCTTCGATCTGAGGAAACCGACCGCCTGCCGCAGGTAGACGTCCAAGTCGTCTGGGTGAGCGGCCAGGAGGACGGTGAACCGCCGCTCGATGGCGGTGTTTTCCCCCTGGGGATCCCGGGCCTGGGCAAAGTGATGGCCCATATTGCCGACGCCCCCGGGGGCAGGGTGGTAGGCGAAGAGGGAGGCAATGAGGTAGTAGGCCCTTTCCTTCCAGGGGGTGTCGTCTGAAAGCCACGGGACCACGTAGGGGTACATCTCGGCGACGGTGCCGGGCGGCCGGCCCAGCCCGCGCCGGAGGGCGGCCAGCGCGGCTCGGTCCTCGCGCTCACGCAGGCCCTCCAGGTAGGCGACGAACGATTGCTCTTTTGTCATCAGAACCTCCTTCGCTCCTCGCATCACGACTCGGGCAACACCTTGAGGAGGCCGGCGGCCAGTTTCCCGCGGGCGCGGACCGTCGCCTTGAGGGCGCGGGGATCGTGGCTCAGGCCGTCGGCCACTCGCCCGAAGGCCCTCCAAGCCGTCTGCCGCAGCACCTGGCGCCACACCTCCAGCGCTCCCTCCTTCTCCTTCGGCAAGGACTCCACCAGCGTGCGGAAAGGGAGCTCCAGCCGGGACCAGTAGAACCGGTCCACGGCCCACTGGTTCATCAGCCTATCCAGCTCCGTCCGATCCGGTTGACGGCCCTCTTGCGCATCGGCCTCGGGCGAGAGGAGGAGAGTCGCCAACGTGCGCACCGCCCCCCAGAGCTGACGGGAGGCCCCTTCGGCCATCTCCAGCGCCTCGCTCAACCCCTCCACCAACGCCGGCTCCCGCAGGTAGCGCAGCGGCAGGGGCATCCGCTCGCTGCGGTAGAAGTGGACCTTGGCCTGGCCGGGCACGCTAGACATTCCCATCGCTAAATAACGGCGAGTCTGCGAAGGGTCTAAGTAACCCTCTTCAATTAGCGTAGCCAGCCAGTAGAAAGCGAGTGGCGGACGATACCCCTCACTCCGCAACTGAAAGAGGGCCGCGCTGTCCCGCCACAAGGCTCGCTCCGCAGTAAACAAGAGCGGCAGCGGCCCGCGTTTCTTGTCTTGGAAGTAGTGTTTCATCGGATCAAGAACACCAGGGGCCAAACGTAAGGCTGGAGCCATCGTTGCCTTTCGCACGATAATATCACCGCCGGTTCCTTCGGGTAGCAGTAAGATGCGCCGGTTCTGCCAGGTGAGATAGTCCAGATACCCGTATGGTTTGGCGCGATCAGGCGTAAAGGGATCTTCCATCTCCCACGCCGGACGATCCTTAGACGGATCATCCCCTATCATGTCCCTAGGGGGGCGTATCAGGTTGAGAGCTAGGGTTTCGAACAATGTCCTACCTTGTACTAGGAAAATGACGCCACGCGCCCAGGGAGCATCGGTGAATTGCATCGTTGGGCCTTTCGTCCCGCACAGCCCAAACGCCTGCACAGTGACAAGCACCCGTGCAGCCTGCGCCGGGCTAAGAGCGATACCTTCTACCTCAGTATGGTGGTCGAACAGAGTAGGATTGTTGCCGGAGGCGACCTCGTGGATCAAGCGGTTGAGCGGTTTGGGCTTCACCCGCTCGTCGGGGGCCTGGTAGAAGGGCCTCTCCGGATGGAAGAGGTCGAACCGATCGCGCCAGCGGTCCAGGTAGTCGTCCAACCGCGCCGTGTCCCAGCGGCCCGCCTCCCAGAGACGGCCCCACTCACCGAGGGAATCCGGCCCGAAGACGCGGTGCAGCACGGCCAGGAGCAGCCGGTGGAGCGCTGCCGTCACCAGGGGGGATTCCCCGTGGATCTCGCGCAGTTCGTGGGCCTGGACCAGGGCGTCCCGCAGCCCCAACTCCACCAGCGTTCCATCGGTTCTCAGACAGGGGATCCAGGGGGAACGTAGCAAGTCGAAGGACGGGTTCATTCCACCTCCTTTTCGATCGTCAAGCCCAGTTCTCGGCTCAGCCGGAGCGCGTAGCGGGTGTCGGGGAGCGAGCAGAGGCCGTCTTCGAAGATGAGCACCCGATGGTGGCGTAGCAGAGGGTGGTCGCGCCATCCAGAGGGACCCGGCTGTTTCAGGAGATGCTGCACAACCCCTTGATGGGTGATCCTAAGTGTATACTGCCCCACCAGCCGTGTCAACCCCCGATCGGGCTCCTGATCCAGGTCCACCGCCGGTCCGCTCCCATCCGGCTCCAGGGTCAGTCCGACGGCCGTGCGGTGCAGGCAGACGACGGGCAGGCCGGGAGGGCCGGAGCGGGTGAGGGCCTGGAAAGCCCGATGGACCTCGGGGTTCTCCTCCTCCAGCAGCGCGGTGGTGCTGGCAAGAAGCCCCTCATCGTCGGGGGGAGGGATGAGGCGTTTTTGGGCCTCGTAGACCCCCTCTTGGTAGTGTTTCTCCATCCGCTGCCGAGCCTCCTCCAGCGCGTCTGCGATCCTATCCGGCAGGTCTGAGGGCAGACCGTCTTCGTCGCCATAGACGGCCTCGATCAGCGGCTCGGTGTCCTGGGGAAGGACCAACCCCTTCCGCCTCTGAAGGGCCAGGAAGGTGCGCAGCAGGACGTAGGGTTCGTACACGTAGGCATCCGGCCCGAAGTGGGGGGCACCATCCTGGGCATCAGGACGGGCGATCAGGAGGCGGGGCGCAGTGAGGGGAGCAGGTCGCCCCTCCCGGGGGTGGCGATGCAGCCGTCCGGCCCGCTGGAGCAAGAGGTCGGCGGGGGCCAGGTCGGTGATCATCAGGTCGAAGTCCAGGTCCAGGCTCTGCTCGATCACCTGGGTGGCGACGACGATGGCCTTGGCAGGCCGCTTCCTATCTTTGCCGAAGCGGTCGAGGACTTTCCGCTCGATCTCGTCCCGCCAGGCGGAGGGGTAACGGGCGTGGAAGAGGATCAAGTCCTCCTCCGGCACGATGTGGGCCTCCTTGATCGCCCGATAGACCTCCTGGGCCCGCCGGACCGTATTGCAAAGGACGGCGGCACACCCTCCTTCGCGCAGCTCCTCGGCCAGGCGACGGGCAAGGGCCTCGGGCTCCCGCTCGACCCACTCCAGCGCGATGGTGCGACCATCCGTCGCCCCCAACGGCACGACGCCGACCTCCCCCTCCATCGCCCAGGTGATGGCCGGGTAGGAGACCTCGGGCACCTCGGAGACGCCGGCATAGGCCCGGAGCAGTTCGCGCCGGGTGCGGGCAGGGAGCGTGGCCGAGAGGATGACGACGGAAGCGCCGACGGCCCGCAGCCAGGTCAGCAGCCGCCGGAACAGGGTGGACATATAGGTGTCGTAGGCGTGGACTTCGTCGAAGACGACGGTCTTGTGGCTGAGGCCGAAGAGGCGGACGAAGAAGTGGCGGGTTTGGAGCACGCTCAGCAGGGCCTGGTCCACCGTGCCGACGCCGAAGGGGGCCAGCAAGGTGCGCTTGCGGGGGAGGAACCAGGTCAGCGCGGCTACTTTGCCCTCGTCGCCCTCCTCCAGCTCGTCGGTGGTCTCCAGGAGCAGCGTCTCCACCTCCTCCGACCAGCGGGCCTGGCTGTGGACCAGGTGGAGGTTGACCAGGCGGTCTGGATAGCGTCGGACCAGCACCTCCTTCACGCGGCGGAAGATCTGGTTGCTGGTGGCCATCGTGGGCATGGCGACGTAGAGGCCCCGCTGCTGGAGGACCCGCGCCCAGTGATCGGCCAGGTAGAGGGCAGCTTCCGTCTTGCCGCTGCCTGTTGGGGCCTCGATGATGACCAGGGCGGGACGGTTCAGCCGTTTCGCCAGCTCCACGACCGCCTGCTGCATTGGACGGGGCTTCAGTTGGAAGAGTCGGTCGAACGAGGCAGGCTCTGCGGGCGGCTGCCACCCAAGCCATCCCAGCGCCTTCAGCGCCTCTCGGGCCTGCTCTTCCGCCTGCTCCGTGTAGCGGTCGAGGTCAACCGGCGGGTCCACGTAGGGGAAGAACCGCTCCATCGAGCCGATCCAGTCGGCGACGGTGGTGAGGCCGGAGAGGAGGGTCAGCACAGCCTGCTCCTCCTTCGGAGAGGCCTCCAACCCCTTCACGGCGGGCGGCCTGAGCTGTTGGGTCATCGCACGCACTAGATCGCGCCGGACCTCATCCCATCCCTCTCCCCCCACCTGTTTCGAGAGGAGGCGCTGCAACGCAAGGGACGAAGGCCAGGCCCCGTGGTGGCCGCCCACGCTTCGGGCGAGCCGCCGGGCCGGACGGCGGGGCAGACCGATCTCGGCTTCCAGGAGGTCTCCCAGGACGTGCGCGGAGATCGTTCCGTGGGGAGGGTGTTTGGCCGTGAACTGGCGAGGGAAGGGGAGGCCATCACGTTCCAGCGGCTTGACGGCGGGGGAATACAGCCGCTGGAAGGCGGGGCTGGCCTTGCCGATGTCATGCAGGCCGACCAGGAGGGCGAGAAACTGCCCGGCCTCTCCGACATCCAGGCCCATTGAGGTGGCGATCTGGTCACGAAGGCCGGCGGTGAGGGCCTCATCCCACAGCGCCAAGGCCACCACGGCCACATCGAGCATGTGGCAGATGAGGGGATGGGTGCGGGCCTTGCCCTTGTCGGCCTTGGCCCACAGCCGCTGGTAGGTCGGTATGGGCTGGATGCCGTAGAGGTCCGCCATTCTCTGGACCTCGTTCATCAGCGTATCCCGCAGTTCCTCCGGCGCTATGACCTCCACGTCCGCCCCCCAGCCTCGGATCCAGGGGAGCATCTCCTGCGGCTCGGCCACCCGGGCCCGCCAGAGCAAGCTCCCGTCCGGCTGCTCCTTCACCTGCTCGGACCGATGCCAGCGGGTCTCACGCACCCGATGGGCCACTCGCGGGTGGAAGCGGAGGACGACTTCCACAGGCTCCCTCTCGGTGTACCAGATGCCCCAGGCGTCGGCCAGATGTTGGCGGGGGTCGAAGTCGGGGGCGATCTCGTAGGACTCGTCCAGCTTCTCAATGCGCCGAATGCGCTCGATCTTGAACGTGCGCAGCGCTCCCGGCGGCTCCCGCCAGCCGATGACGTGAGTCGTCCGCCCCACCGGGTAGGGTTCGATGAAGTAGGGGGCGAAGACGTACTCGTAGACTTGCTTCGTTTCCTCGTGCCAGTGCCATATCCGCACCTTCCGCCGCTCGGACCAGGCGCGGGTCAGCGTTTCCAGCACCTGCATGTACACCGGGTCGTCACGGCGGGCTGCTTCGTCCATCACATCGGCGGAGCGCTTCAGGTGCTCGCTGATCAGAGGGGCCAGCTTTTCCAGGGCGATCCCCAGCTTGCGCAGGGCCGAGGCGGCGTGGGGATTATGCCGGTCGGTGCGGGTCGCCATCATCCGGGCTGCCAGGTGAAGGGCCATCGCCTCGTGGAGGGTGAAACGGACCTGGGTCAGGTAGTGATCCCGATCTATGGCCAGCCGTCCATCATCGGTCTCGTAGACGGCGAAGCGATCGAGGTCGGGCAGGTAGCGATGGATGGTCGAACGGTGTACCTCCAGGCGTCGGGCGATCTCCGCCTGGGTGAGCCCCTCCGGATGGGCCAGCAGGAGCGCTTCGATCTGCAACAGCCGTTCGGCCTTTCCGACAGCTCTCGCCATAAGCTCACTCTCCTTTCTGAGGACTGCGCATCCTTGTTGCCAGGCACCCCCATTATACCATCAGTACCCACGGAATTCCGCAACAGATGAGCAGGAATTTCACTTTTTGCGCCTGCGAAACAGGCTCAGGAACCCTCTCTCGTCCTCCATCAGCAGCGTGCCCCGCTCCTCCAACGCCGGCAGGTCCCGTTGCACCGTCGAGCGGGGAACCCCGAGCAACCGTGCCAGATGGCTGGGACGGATACCGTCGGGGTATTCGGGGATCAGCTCCTCGTAGCGGTCCAGGCGTGCGCTGTTCGGTTTGCGCCCCATTGTCCACCTCCATCGGTCGGATTTGCCTCCATCCTACCGATGGGGTGTTGCACCTACCGCAACACGTGCCAACGCCCGGCGCACCGAGGGGG
>WFUY01000040.1 GCA_015484715.1 Thermoflexales bacterium
CGTATGCCCGGCACCTGGGCCTTCTGGGCTGTGCCGTAGGCGACGGCGGCTTCCATGCCCTGCCGAACCAGGGCCAGGTTTTCGGGAGAGACGGGGACCTGGCGGATCACCTGGGGCTGGAAGGCGTATAGGACGTTGCCCTCTACGTCGGTGATCTGGTAGAGGAGCTGGGGACGGTAGAGGATCCCGCCGTTGGCCACCGCCGCCGTGGCGTTGAGGATCTGGAGGGGTGTCGCCAGCAGGAAGCCCTGCCCGATGGACATATTGTAGGTGTCGCCGGTAGACCAGGTCTCGCCGTAGGTTCGGCGCTTCCAGGTGGGGTCGGGGACCAGCCCGGCAGCCTCGGCCGGCAGGTCTATCCCCGTCGGCTCCCCCAGTCCGAAGAGGCGGGCGTACTCGGCCAGCTTCTGAATCCCCAGCCCCTCGATCTCCTGTTCCTCGAAACCTCCGCCGACCTTGTAGAAAAAGATGTCGCAGGACTGGGCCAGGGCGTCCACCACGTTCAGGGGGCCGTGGGAGCCGCCCCGGTTCAGGTAGATCCAGCAGACGAACTTCTGGGCCCGGCCCGGGTCCTTGGGGTAGTACTTGTTGGGCAGGTAGACGACCCCCTCGCCCTGGATGATGGTGCGCTCGTCTATGACCCCTTCCTGAAGGGCAGCGGCGGCGGTGACGATCTTGAAGGTGGACCCCGGCGGAGGCTGATCTCCGATGGCGTGGTTGAGGAAGGGGTGGTGAGGGTCCTGGAGCAGGGCCTGATAGGTCTCCGGCGGGATCCCCTGGGTGAAGAGGTTGTTGTCGTAGGTGGGCAGGCTGACCAGGGCCAGGACTTCGCCCGTCTGGGGGTTCATCGCGATGACGACCCCCCGGCGGGCACCCACCTTCTCCATCCCCCGTCGCAGGGCCATATAGGCCGCCCGCTGCAGGTCCAGGTCCAGGGTGAGCACGACGTTGTGGCCGGGGACGGGTTGGATCGGCTCACCCAGAGTGCGGATGACCTGCCGCTGGACGTTCTCCTCGACGTAGCGTCGCCCTTTGGAGCCCCGCAGTTCCTTCTCGTACTGATACTCGATCCCCGTCAGCCCCACCAGATCGGTGTCGGGATCGTACCCCAGGGCTTCGTAGGCGTCGGCCTGCTCCTCGGGGATGCGCCCCACGTAGCCGATCACGCTGGCGGTGAGGGGACCGGTTGGGTAGGCCCGACCGGGGGCTACCTGGACGTAGACGCCGGGCATGGTCAGGGCCTCTTCCAGCAGGATCATCGCCGTCTCTCGATCCACGTTCCGCTTGAGGACCACCGGTTCGTAGGGGACCAGCAGTCCTTCGTTGACCCGCTCTCGGATGCCCTTCTCCCCGGCCCCCTGGGGGGAGGTGGTGGCCGTGCGGTTGGTGACGGGGATCTCCAGCAGTTCGCTGAGCCGGCGGTAGATGCGGTCGAGGGCTTCTTCGTCGTCGGGTAGGTAGGCGGGGACGACGGCCACCTCGAAGGAGGGGACGTTGCGCACCAGGGGCCGGCCATGGCGGTCGTAGATCAGCCCCCGAGGAGCCTCAATGGGGACCACCCGCAGCCGGTTTAGGGTCGCGGCCAACTGGTACTCCCCGCCTTCGAGGATCTGGAGCTGCCAGAGCCTCACGATGAAGATGAGGAGCACCGCCAGCATCACCCCACCGATAAAGAGGATTCGGTGGGAGGAGCGGCCTGCGTTCTCCGGTGGGTTCTCCCGTTCTGCCTTGAGCGGTAGCCGATTGAGGATCACGGCAGGAACCCTTGAGGTGCCGATCGCCGATGGACCCAGAGCAGGAAGCCGTAGAGGATCGGCATAGCGAACCCGTTGACCAAGAGTAGGGGGGCTACCACTCGAAACATAGCGTAGCCCCAGTTGACCGGATAGCCCAGCACCTGCAGGAGGAGCAGGAGGAGCGTGTGAAAGGTGACGGTGGCGACGGTAACGCTCAGGACCAGGAGCAGCGCGTGACCCCGGAAGAAGCGCCCCTCGTCCAGCCCCGTCAGCAGGCTGACGGGGAGCAGGGCCAGGGCGGAGATGCCGAAGGGGCCGGCCGAGAGGAGGTCCAGCCCCATCCCGCCGATGACCGCCCAGAC
>WFUY01000041.1 GCA_015484715.1 Thermoflexales bacterium
CGTCTGTTCCCTGACGGACGACAGGCGGATGATGCGGTTCATCGTCACCGACAACGGCATCGGCATCCCGCCGGAGGAGCAGGCGATGATCTTCGAGGAGTTCCGACAGGCTCGACAGGCCCGCGAGTTGGGCCAGGGGACCGGCCTGGGGCTGGCCATCACCCGCCGGCTGGTCGAACTGCACGGTGGCTCCATCGGCGTGGAATCCGAGGGCATCCCCGGACGGGGCTCCCGTTTCACGGTGCTTCTCCCCCTGGCCGGGCCGGAGAAAGACGGAAACACGTGAAACGTAAAGTGAAACGTAAAGTGAAGCGTAAAGCGTAGGGGGCAATGCCGATGGATCTCTCCGTCTATCGTCAGCTCTTCTTGGAGGAATCCCACCGACGCCTGGCCGAGTTGGAGACGGCTCTGACTCAACTCCGGGAGGGGGGGGGAGACCAGGAGACATGGCGGACTGCCCACCGAGCCGCCCACACCCTCAAGGGGATGGCCGCCACGATGCAGTACCAGGAGCTGGCGACGCTGGCCGAGGAGATGGAAGCACTGCTCTTGGCTGTCCTGGAAGGTCGAGGGGAGCGGCCGGCCCAGCGGGCCTTGGAAGAGGTTCCCACGCTGGTCAAGCGGTTTACGGCGCGTCTGGAGCAGATCTGAGAATCCGTCTGAACCCTGTCGTTGGGACCCCGCTTTCTAGGCGCGATCTGAGGCGATGGTTTCCTACAGGACCGGGCTTCATCCTTCGTCCATCCTGCCCCGCGCTTTCTACGAGCGGGATACGCTGACGGTGGCGCGGGCGCTGCTGGGGCAGCGGCTGGTGCGCGTCGTGGAAGGGGAGCGGCTGAGCGGCCGCATCGTCGAGGTGGAGGCCTACTTGGGTGAAGACGACCAGGCCAGCCACGCCCGGATCGGCCCCACCCGGCGCAACGCCCCGATGTACGGCCCGCCCGGCCACGCCTACGTCTACTTCATCTACGGGATGCACTGGATGTTCAACATCGTCACCGAGCCGGCCGGCATCCCCGCCGCCGTCCTGGTGCGGGCCATTGAGCCCGAGGAGGGCATCGAGGTGATGCGGCAGCGGCGCAGGGGGCGGCCTGACCGGGAGCTGACCAACGGGCCGGCCCGCCTCTGTCAGGCGCTGGCCATAGACGGCTCGCTCAACGGGGTGGACCTGTGCGATGGCCGGCTGCTCTTCGTCGAGGCGGCTCCGTCTGTGCCCGACGCCCAGGTCGCCCGGGGGCCCCGCGTCGGCGTGCGGGGTGATCGGCGGGCGCTGACCGCTCCCTGGCGCTTCTGGGTGCGGGGTAACCCCTACGTCTCCAAAGGGGGCGGCACCGTGACCGGACGGATGGCTCGAACAGACAGACCCACGAAGAAGGGGGCGTGAGATGAAAGTTGCTCAACGGACAGAACGGGACCCGATCCTGGACTGGCCTCTGGCCGATGCTTACATGCGGTTCGCCCTCCTAGCCCTGGAGGAAGTGGCCGGCGAGCACGGCGTCCAAGTGATCCTGCGCCAGGCTGGCCTGGCCCACCTCATCGGCAACTACCCGCCCAATCGCATGGAGTTCCACGGCCTCACCTACGCCGACTACGCCAACCTGCACCGGGCTACCATCGAGTTCTACGGGCGAGCGGCCCGCGCCTTTGGCCTGCGCATCGGGCGGCTGGCTGCCCGCCGCTCCATCGAAGAGCAGAGCGCCCTCTTCGGCGTCGCCGTCAAAGCTCTTCGCCTGATGCCCCTCTCGATGCAACTCAAGACCATCCTGACCAATATGGCCAACGGCCTGACCCAGCTCCTGCGGCAGGGTGGGTACACCACGACGATCGAGATCGCGGAGCAGGATGACGCTTTCATCCTCACCTGGCCCCACTGTCCCAACTGCGCCGGCCTGGTGGCCGACCGCCCCATCTGCTGGATCATCGAAGGCGGCATCTTGGAGGCCACTCACTTTGCCACCGGCGGCAAAGAGTTCGCCGTCCACCAGATCGCCTGCCGGGCGACGGGCGCCCCCGCCTGCTCCTGGCAAGTCTCCAAGACCCCCACGGGAGGATAACCAATGGGCAGTAGCCAATCCACTCCCCCCTCGGGCAACCGCTTCCTCGACCTGATCCACCAGCTCCGCCTCGCCTGGCGGCTGCTTCGAGACCCCCGTGTCCCCGGCTGGACCAAGCTGACCCCCTTCGTCACGCTGCTCTACGTCCTCTCCCCCGTGGACTTCATCCCCGACCCCATCCTAGGGGCAGGTCAGCTTGACGACCTGGGCCTCATCTTCCTTGGACTCTGGACCTTTATCGCCCTGGCCCCGCCGGAGGTGGTCCGGGAGCACGTGGCGCGGATGGCCGGGCTGCGTCCCGGCTCCCCCCCGCCCCCGGCGGAATCGGTGGACGCGCCCACCGTCATTGACGCCGAGTACCGGGTTGAGGAGGAGAAATAGGCACCGAGGAAACAGGCAACGAGGCACTGACGCGGACCGCTGGCGGCCGACCACCCGACCACCCGACCACTTGACCACCCGACCAAGCGGCGAACTGAGGACTGAGGACTGAGGACTGAGGACTGCCTGACCGACCGCAGACCACCGACGGCAGACCGCCGACTGAGGACTGAGGACCGAGGACTTCCCAATGGACTACGCCGTTCTGATCGTTGGCTCCGGGCCGGCGGGGGCTTCCACCGCCCTGCACCTGGCCCGCGACTACCCTCATCTGGCAGCCCAGACCCTCATCCTGGAGAAGGCCCGCCACCCCCGTCCCAAGCTCTGCGGTGGCGGCGTCACCCCCGTCGCCTACACCGTCCTTCGGGGCCTGGGCCTGATGCCGCGCGGGCTCCCCTACGCCCCGGTGCGACAGGCCCACCTGCACTTTCGGGATCGGTGTTTCGTCGTTCGAGGCGCTCCCCTCTTCCGCGTCTACCGGCGGGAGCAGTTCGACGCCTGGCTGGCCGACCAGGTCCGGCGACAAGGCATCCCCCTGCACGAGGAGGAGCCCTTCCTGGGCCTGGAGCGGGAGAAGGACCACCTGCTGGTCCACACTCCCCGGACCACCTACCGAACCCGCGTCCTCGTGGGGGCCGACGGAGCCAACAGCC
>WFUY01000042.1 GCA_015484715.1 Thermoflexales bacterium
AAGGATTGGGCCGACTTCAAGAGCATCGAGCGGGAGGAATAACCGTGGACGAGAAGGTCCTACGATACAACGGGTACGATGTCATAGCCACCTTCCTGTGTAGCCCGCACCTCATGCAGGAACTCGAGCAGTGCGGGAACGAGCATACCTACTCCTTCACCATGGAGTTGGTGGAGCCGGTGATGTTCATGCAGACCCGCGGCATCCTAGTGGACCGCGCCGCCCTCGAGGAGGAGCGGGCGAAGGTCCGGCAGGAGATGGACCGCATCCTGCAGGAGCTGCATGAGCGGGTCGGCTGGGAACTGAACCCCCTGAGTAGCAAGCAGTGCCAGCAGTACTTCTACGGAGAGCTGGGCATCCCCCCGTACACGACCTACGATAAGGGGACGGGGAAGAGCCGCGTGTCTATGGACGACGAGGCGCTCACGCGCATCGCCAGGGGGACAGCGTCCCGCCGCCCCGTCTACGAAGCGGAACTTGTGCAGCGGTATCGCCGCCTGTCGAAAATCCTCGGCACCTATCTCGAGATCGAATTCGACCGGGACGGCCGGATGCGCTGCTCCTACAACCTGCGAGGTAATAAGTTCGGCCGCCTGAGCAGTAGCAAGACGGTGTACGGCACCGGCATGAACATGCAGAATCTCCCGGACGAATTCAAACGCTTCCTGGTGCCGGACCCAGGCTACCTCCTCGTCGAGATAGACAAGGCCCGCGCAGAGTGGGTCGTGGTGGCGTATGCCAGCGGCGACGCAAACATGATCAAGGTTCTCGAGGAGGGCCTTGACCCGCACGCGTACACCGCGCACCTGATGACGGGCCTGCCCATCGACCTGATCAAGGAGGAGGACAAGCTCATCGGGCACACAACCGACCCGGGCGAGATCGCCCGCCTGCGGGAGAAGCTGCCAGGCCTGAAGCAGGCCCGCTTCCTCACCGGGAACATGAGCCTGCGGCAGGCCGGGAAGAAAGCCAACCACGGCCTCAACTACGGTGAGAAGGCGCGCATGTTCGCCCTCACAAACCGCATCAGGGAGGTCGAGGCAAAGCGCATCGTCGACGCGTATCACGAGGCGTACCCGGGCATCCGCCAGTGGTGGGAGCGGATCAAGACCCAGTTGCGGGAGACGCGCACCCTACAGAACCCGTTTGGCCGCCGCTACCGATTCCTAATGGAGTGGGGCGAGGACCTCTTCAAGGCGGCGTATAGCTTCGTGCCGCAGAGCACGGTCGCCGATCTTGTGAACACGGGGATCATCCGCACATACAAGGACCCGGAGTGCAAGCCCGTCGAGTTGCTCGCCCAGGTCCACGACAGCGTTCTCTTCCAGGTCCCGGCGGGGCTCGGCCCGCCCGGCATTGCCCGCCTCATCCAGCGGGTGTGTGAGCACCTCGACCCCGCTGTCGAGTTGAACGGGCGCACCTTCCATATCGAGACCGAAGTGAAGGTGAGCGCCAGAAGCTGGGGCGAGATGCACGGGGCCGACCTGTCGAACCTGGAGGATAGTATCCGTGAGCACGTCCGGGAGGCGTCTCGGCGACTGGGTGACTGAGTATCTGCGGTACACAGATAATACGGAACCGCCCGTCTCGTATCACACATGGACGGCCATCTCAGTCATCGCCGGGGCACTCGAGCGCCGCTGCTATACAGAGTGGGGGCTGGAGACAATATATCCGAACATGTATATCGTCCTGGTGGGCCCGAGCGGGGCGGCGAAGAAGGGCACCGCTATGAAGATCGGGAAGGAGATGCTCCGAGATGTGGGGGTGCGAGTCATCCCCGAGAGCATCACACGCGAGGCGTTCATCCGCGCCCTCAAGGAGAGTGTCTCCTCCTTCTCCGACCCGAGCCGGGGCGGGGCAATCCGCTTCCACTGCTCCGCGACGGTGTTCAGCGAGGAGCTAACCGTCTTCCTCGGCACGAACGATGTGAAGTTCCTATCCGACCTAACCGACCTGTACGACGCCGCCGACGAGTGGACGTATCAGACGAAGGGGAGTGGGACCGACCGGGTGCAGGGGGTCTGCGTGAACCTGTTGGGGGCAACAGCACCCGACTGGTTCTCTGCGATCCTGCCGAAGGAAGCCGTGGGCGGGGGCTTCACCAGCCGCATCATCTTCGTGGTCGAGGATCACAAGCGGAAGACCGTGCCCTTCTACCGCCTCACCGATGAGGACCGGAAGAGGAAGGAGGACCTGATCGCCGACCTGGAGACGATCCGCACCCTCTGCGGCGAGTTCGAGTGGGAGGAGGAAGCCCTCCAACAGTACACAGAGTGGTATGAGGGGCATGACCTGGCGATAAAGCAGGGCCGCCCTCCTATCGAAGACCCGCGCTTCCGTGGGTATCTGGAGCGCAAGGCGACACACCTTCGCAAGCTGAGTATGGTCTTGTCTGCGAGTAGGAGCAACAGTATGCGCGTGGAGGCCCGGGACTTCCAACGCGCCCTACGCATGCTCGAGGCCATCGAGCCCCGCATGCCAGAGACGTTCGTTGGGCTGGGCGGGAACCCGCTGACGAAGATCACAGAGGACCTCATCCGATACATCTCCCGGCGCAGGAAGTGCACGCGGGACGAAGTCCTGCGGCTGTTCTTCCGGGAGGTGGACGCCCAGACCCTGCGGGTTGTGGAGGCAACCCTGTCCGAGATGAAGCTGATACGGGTAGAGATAGACGGCCAGACCGTCACATACGAGTGGCGGGGAGGCTCCTAGCCGCCCCCGCCCGTCTCCTCGAAGCGCCGGCGCAACTCGATCAGCCGGCTGGCGAAGCGCGAGGAGGTGAAGAACCCAGCCCGCTTCGCGATCCGGTCCATCGCAGCGCGGCCGGCAGGATCGAGCCCCCGCCAGTACCAGAAGTAGGTCTCGGCCCGCGTCTCCGGGTCCAGTTCCCGCATGGAGAGCCAGACAGAGGGACTGGGAACCCCATACGCCTCAGTAGCACGGACGATCTCCGGCCGCACCTTCTCGAAGCGCACCCGCTCTCGGAACCTGCGCAGCAGATTCTGCCGATACTCAAGCGGCTGCGCCTCCAGCCAGGCGCGGACCGAGCGCTCACCGCCGGGCAGCTCCCCGCGGGCGAACTCGGCAGCCATCCGATCGACCGTCTGCGCAAGCTGGAGCTTGACGCCGGAGAGGGCCTCCTGCTGCTCCCGGGCGGCCTCCATCGCAGCAAGGGGGTGCCCCATATGCACCGCTCGTCTGATGATCGGGACCTGAAGGAGCAACTCTCCGTCTGGCATCTCCTGCACGGTGCGGGGTACGCCCTCGAGGAGATAGCGGAAGGCCATACCCATCGAGTCGGAGTACGGATTCTGGGGCAGCACCGCGCGCAGGGAGCCCTGCATACGCACGGGGCTAGCGTCCACCCCGAGCTTGTCGAGGATCTCCGAGAGCCGCACCCAGACGAGCGGGGTCTCCTTTCTCGGATATCGGTAGACCTCCTGCTGGGGTGGGACGTGCGGCCCGCGCCAGATCGCCTCGTCCCGCCAGAAATCGTAGTTGGCGGCGTAGGAGGCTGTGGCCCGGACAACCGGGGGCATCCCGCCCTCCGGTATCACATTGACCAGCTCCCACGCCTGCTCCAGGGCATTGACGGGCGGGGGCCGCCCGTACATATACCGGTACATGGAGAGCGTGAAGGGCAGCGTCGCCGCCGCCGTGAGGTTGTCCATCGGCAGGTAGAAGTAGAGGGGCCGGGAGTTGCCCTGCCGGTCCCGGACGTTGAACTCCGGCGGGAGGAGGAACACAAAGCCCCGAAGCTTATGCCACCAGGGGACCTGCTCCCACCCGTCCGGGTTGTTGGCCATCGCAGCGAGGTCGTGCATGGCCTTCACCCCTACCAGCCAGGCCCAGGTCGTTGCGGCCCGCTTCGGGTCGCGCTTCCAGTTTCGGAGGGCTGTGCGCGCCGCCTGTGTGCTCGCATTCAGGTACGGCAGCACGTTATCAAGGCCCTTGGAGATAAACCCACCCTGGGCAAAGTCCAGCACACTGCGGGCTTCCCAGGCCGCCTCCGCCGGCGTCTTGCCCTGCCGCAGGGCCCGCTTGGCTATCGCCAAGCGGGTCCATATCTCCGACGTTTCGTTGACGTAGGAGAGGGCCTTGAGCACCGTGCGGGCGCGGGGTCCCAGCCTCACCTCGAAGGGGCGCTCGCCCGTCCGGCCGGTTAGCTCCCAGAGGTTCCGTCCCTGGGTCGTGAGGAAGTCCATGAGCATCCCCTCCCTCGCCATCTGATCGTAGAAGCCGCGCCGCAGCCACGCATCCTTCGCTGTCGCCGCGTAGTCGCGGGCGAGTTGGAGGAGATATATAGGGAGGTGCTTGGAGTAGACACCGCTGTTTGCTAGATAGGCATGTGCTATATCGCGGGGAAGGTTCGTAAGCGCAAACTCTGGGTTGAAGCCTGTAGCGGCGGCCTTCGTCAGCGAGGTGCCGGAGACAGTGCGCAGGACGTTCGCCATCGTCGCGGACATTTGCGGGCTGCTGGTGATCCATGCCTCGGCGATGGCCTTGTCCATATACAGGACTTGCTGCTTCCCACCCTCCCAGTAGAAGACTGGAGCCATGCCCTCCGGGGGATGCACAGCAGTGATCCGCCCGTCCGGGCCGCGCTTCGGCTCCTTCTTCGGGAGCTGGACAAGCCCGCGAAGCTCCGGGGCGGCCTGCGCCAGCGCCTTATTCGCCCTGTTCCGCATGATACGGTTTGCTGTGCGAACCGCAAGCTCCTCTAGGAGTTGCCGGCTGTCGAGGCGGAGGGCAGCGTCAGCGCCCGCGCCGAGAAACTGCACGCCACTCTCGCTGACGGTGATGCGCTTCCCGCCGAACTGGACCTGATAGGTCGGGTCCAACTCTTCTATGAAGTTGAGGAAGCGGCGAGGCTCGTACTCGAAGCGCCGGAGCTTCTCGTACAGGGAGGGGGAGATGAGGCCCTCGTCTCGCAGGGACGAGAGAAGCTCCTCGGTGGCTTTGAAGAAGCCCGTAGCGCGGGCGTTCAGCTCGCCGAACTTCTCGGGGCCCAGCCGGTCGCGCAGCGACCGGAGGTATGCTTCGTGCTCCGCTCCGGTGAGCTTGCCGGGATGCCGCACCGTGCCGGGGCCCTTCCGCCGGTCAATGTCGAGGATCGCCCGGCTCATGATGATACGGTCGAGGAGGCTCTTCTCCTCCTTCGAGAGCCCCCGGTATATGAGATTGTCCCAGCGTGCGAACTGGAGGTGGGCCCACGGAGTCGCGCCGCTGGCTAGCTCTAGGCGCATCTTCGCCCGACGGGCGAGCGGCCCACCCTTGTCCAGGACGGCCTTGATCGGGGCCTGCACGTCTAGGAACTGCCTCTTGAGGCGGAGCTGCCACTTGCCCTTTGCTAGGGCCTCGGCAGCCTCGTTCTCCCGCTCCATCGCCTTGTAGACGCGCTCCACACGGCGGGCGTGCGCCTCGCGCGCTTCGCGCGGCATTGGCTTCTTCTCTAGGGCGACCTGCACCCTCTTGGCGCCTACCTCCTGGAGGGCTGCGGCGAGTACGGCGTCCCGCTCTGAGGCGGGAACTATCTTCCCCTTCTGGTTGATGGTAACTCGGACTGGTATCTGCGCCCGGTCCGTATCTGTGACCTTCTCGAGGACCGAGACCGTCTCGGCGAAGTCCTGGCGCTCGGAGAGGGCCCGCCGATCTACCTGAATAGTACGGGCCGGCACGCTCTTGAAGGATAGCTCTGGGATTGGGACGTCCCCGCGCGGCTGCTCGATCCGGGGGAGGCGCATCCCCTCGCGGGCCGCCTTGACGGCTCGGCCAGCGCCCTTGGCAACACGGACGGGGCCGAGCATAAGGGCTGCCTCTGGGGCTACACGGGCAGCGGCGGCCGCGGCCGGGCTGCCAGTCTTCTCAAAGACCTTCTCTGCGAGGCCCTCGCCCGCCGCCCCCACGGTCTCGAACAGCTCTCCGAGCTTGTGCTGGAGCCATCGGCCCTCCGGCGTTTGCGGATCGTACAGGTCGGTGAGTTGCTTGACCCGGAGGCCGACCTGCTGCGGGAGGGTCTTCTGGAAGGGCTCTCCTAGATAGCGTCCGAGGGCGATCGTCTCGAGGGTGCCCCAGAGGGAGCCAGCCGTGGCTAGGCCCATCTCGGTGAGGTTCTCGAGGATACCGTACGCAGCGTATGGGGTGCGGGCGAGGCTCTGCAGGGTACGGTCGAGCAGGGAGGGACGCTGCGCCTCCTCCCGCTCTAGCTCCTCAAGAGAGACAGTCTCCTGCCGCTGGTCGGTCTCCGCCAGAAGCTCGTCTAGGGAGACGGTCTCAGGCTGCTGCTCCCGCTGAAGCTCCTCGAGGGAGACAGTATCAGGGCTTCTTGACTTTCGGTCCGGCATTCAACTGCTCCTCGGGGACCCGCACGAACCGGTTGATGGTCGCGTCCCACATATACACGCCGTCCCGGCCAGGGAGCCGGAAGAGCTGGCCGTGCTGCGGGACGGTGCCGGGCTTCCACTCCTGCACCTCCGGGCCGCTCTCGCGGCCCATGAGACGGTCGAGGAATCGGCCGAGAGGACCCCTGTCGACCTGCCGACCACGACGGCCGGCCGCGGCGGCCTCGATGCGGGCCTTCTGCCGCTCCTCCGCAAGTCCCTTGCGGAACTCGGACATGGCCTTGGCAAAGGCGCGGTCGGCGGATAGCCCCTCCCACATAAGCTCGGCAACGCGAGTAGCAACCCGGTCGGCCTGCTCGAACTCGGGGGAGTCCGGGGAGAGGATGATCCCACCCCCAAAGCGCTTCTCGATCAGTTGGCGTATGCGGGGCATCTGCCGCACGATGCGGAGGGCTCGCCGCCTGTTGGCGGGGGTATCGGGGAGGCCCCGCTCCCGCAGGAGGTCGAGGGCGATCTGCTCATTCTCTGTGCGCTTCGGCCCCCGAGTAGCAGCGTCGCGGGCCTGCACACGCGCCTTGAAGACATCGAGGGGGAGGGCGCCGGCCGGCTGCTCACCGGGCAGGAAGTAGCCGATGAACTCCCCCTTGTCGGAGACAAAGGGCGACAGCCCCTCTCCCTTCTTGGGCAGGTTCCCGATGATCTTCATCCACATCTGGGCGTCCTGCTCGTCTTCGATGGGCGGGGGCGGGACAGAGAGCGCCTCGGACCTGGTCTTCGCACGGGATACCTGCTCTGCGTAGGCCCTCCACTTCTCGAGTTTCTCCTTCTGCCGCTTCCTCTCAAGGGCCCCGGCAACGCCCGTGCTGATGCCCGCCCCGATACCCTCTCCTAGGGCCTCTCCGAACGTCTTGTACTCTGGGAGGTATATGACGGTAGCCATGGGGTACCTCCATCAGCCGATGAACAGCTTGCTCCCGATTGCCTGCCCGATCCCCTGCCCGGCCCCACTCGCGAGAGCCGTGAGGAAGCCGGTCTGGCCCGGGGTGACAACGGCGATATTCTCGAATGGGCGGATGCCGAGTGCTGCCAGCGCCTGCCGGATGCGCTCATTCCTCTCGTTGATCCGCCGCAGGAAGTCCTCGTACTCGGCGGTGAGGCCGGCCTGCTCGACCTGGCGCGGCACTGCCCCCGCCTGCAGGGCGTTCTGGAGGACGGATAGCTCCTGCACCTGGACGTCGGGGGCGAGGCGCGCAGCCTGGAGGGCCCGCTGCAGGGCGCTCTCGCGGGCGCGGAAGGCCATCTCCGCCCGTGCGGAGGCGAGGGCCTGCGCTAGCTCCCGCATCGCCCGATCCTGTGCGGTTGCGCGCTCGGAGGAGTAGAAGGCGGTGCCGCCGAAGCGTCGGTCTATCTGCGGGATCACCTGCTCCTCGAAGGTCCGTAGGAGCGGCCTCTCAACTGACTGGGTGAAGTAGTTGGCGAAGTCGGTTGGCACCCCCTGCATGAGGTCGAGCAGGGCCTCCTGCACCCTCTGCCTGACTGGGGAGGTGGAGAACCTCTGCACGAAGTCGCTGATACCGCCAAGGGCCTGCCTCTCTAGATCGGAGAGGCCGGCCGTGAGGCGCCCTCCATATGGGGTGGATGCCTGCTCTAGGGGCTCGAGTGGCCTGTTCCGGAAGTATGGGACCAGAAACTGGTCCAGGAGCTTCCGCTGCTCCGGAGACATGGTCGGCATAGTCCGGAACTGGGCCTTTGGCTTGCTTCCGAAGAGGAAACGGGATAGGAGACCCATCTTATCTCACCTCTCTTGTTCACTAAGTGAACACGCCCTCTCTGTGCGTCAGTAGGACGCGTCCTCGTAGTAACGTATCGCCGCCCACGCTAGGATGAAGCCGCTCCCAGACCCGCTCACGCGGAATCGGAAGTCCCTGCACAGCACCTGCTTATACAGGCGGGTACGCACGATCTCGCCGGCGGGGGGCAAGGTCCCAAGAGTCTGCCATGTCAGCCCCCGGTCGGTCGAGTACTCGACAGTCGCGGACGGCCCAGCGTGGGCGATCTCCAGATGGTCCACACGGGCCCTCTTCTCCCCGAACTGGAAGTCCTTGCCCTCGAATAGGAACGCGATGGCTGTGCCATTGTCATCCGCCGCAACGTAGTCGTACTCCATTATCCTCTTGTTAGTGAAGGAGCAGAGGAGGGTCGTCGGGCTGGACGAGAGAAAGGCACGGGAGCCCCACTGCCGGCTCTCCGAATCCCACGCACCGGTCAGATTCGCCCAGGTCGTGCTGATATCCTTCTGGTAGAAGCCGAAGCCGCTGAACTCCTCTGGGAACTTGCGGAGGAACCAGGACCCAAGACTCTGCGAGTACCGCAGGCAGCGATCGGGCACGGTCTTCGAGCCGGCAGGGTAGAAGATCCATACCTCGTCTAGCTCCTCGACGTAGATGGCGAAGACCCGGTGCCGATATGCCGGGTTCAGGTCCCCATCAACCGAGAAGGTTGTGTAGTAGATGGGGTCCCCGACAGGCTCGATAGAGAAGCCGCCAGTATACCTGTACACATTGCTGTTCCCGATGAACAGGTGCATGTCGCCCATATCGGCGATACTGTCCACGGACATTGCGCCCTCGCCCGCGATGACCTGCTCGAAGGAGAACAGCTGCTCTGCCGCGCCGAGGTACTCACACCTGATGATGGAGCGCTCTCGGTATATCATCAGGTACGGGCCGAGTGGAGCAGCCGCGGTGATAAAGTCCTCAGAATCGTAGAGGTCAACGAACCCGGCATTCCCGCTCGTCCACGTTGTGGGGTCGCCAGTGTCAGACCAGCGCACCCGCTGCGGATACGCCTGCCCACCCTCGATCGTGCCTAGCAGGAACAGGTAGTTGTTGAATAGGGCAACGGCCCGGCACCGATCATTCCCGGTCGGCAGCCCCGGGAGGGTAACGCACTTCTGCCCATCGTAGTACTTCACCGGGTCCTTGTAGTTGGTGAAGATGAAGTAGTCAACGGCGGGCATTGTCACAAAGGAGATCGGGTTGTCCAGATCCCCGTTGAGGGACACCGCCTGGTTGACGTAGTTGCCCGTGGCGGCTATCCCAGGCATAGGGTCCGCTATTGTGATGGTGCCGGTACTGATGGCGGAGATTGTTGTCTGGTGCTCAGTGCCGTCGTCGAGCCCAACGCCGATATAGTCGCCGACTGCGAAGCCGGTCGTGCTGTTCACCGACAGCACCGTATCATTGGTGGAGGCGGCCGCAGAGAGGGTAGTCTGCACGTCGGTGGGCAGGTATGCCCACTGATCCCCCAGACGCTTGTACGCCGTGCTGGTGGTGACAAGGAGCAGCTCGCTGCTCCCATCCTTCTTGTAGAACTGCTGGACTAGCTGCGGATCCCCTCTGACAGTTCCTAGGAAGGGCTGGTACCCGGTATCAGAGGTAAGGCGGCCCTTGATAGGTGAGAGCCCCTCAACACGCACCCCCTGGTTCTCGCGCAGTGAGAAGGGCGGGTTGGCGGAGTCCATCCCACCGATGAAGTCAGGGATCTGTACCTCCTGCAGGGGCATCAGCGGTACCCTATCCAGTTAAAGGTCTCCCCGCCCGCGGCTGTACCACCGCTCACGGAGACGGTGAAGCTGCCGTCTGACACCGACGAGACATATACGGGTAGGGCCTGGGCCGCCGCATCGGCCGGGGTCAGCACGATGATGCTATCTGAGGCCACATCCGGCGAGGAGACGGTTGTGCTAGCCCCGGCTGACATGGCAAACTTACCACCTGTTATAGTACGATTGTGAACTTTCGCAATCTCAAGGTAGACGCGCCGCATCACCCGGTGGGTGTCCAGGAAAGTAGCGTAGAGGCCCCGCTGCGGGACGAGGTCCCGACTGATGGTTATGGTTGGGAATTCGTAGGAGAGCTTAGCCATTACACTACCGCAACTCAGTCCATGAATTTATGCCTTCAGTACCATTGCCCCTAGTAATCCTATATGAATACGATGGAGGTATAATAGCTGTTAGTTGAGCCACCACCTGGTTGTAGGTAGTAAATTTGCCAACATCTATAACGGTAGTTCCTCCGTCCGGGGAGACAGACAAGGTAACACCCTCCCATGTAAGGTCGGTAGTGCAGGAGACACTAATAGATATCTGGATAGGTTTGGAGGTACTGTTGGTGTACCACGTGGCCCAGCCCCTACTACTGGCAACATCCTGCCACGACTGTCCTATACCTACAAGTTCGTTCTTCCAGGAGCCATCAGCGTATAACATATTACCCGCAGCCGTTGACGAGGCCCCAGCGGGCATTTGCACAACTTCCTGGTTAGAATCCAGGGTAGCAACACCATTAGCTGCAGCCTTCTCTGTTACCGGTATGAAGTCAGAGGCTGCCTTACCACTATCCTGCAAATCGCCGCTGGCATCAAGCGACGCAAAGTTGCCAGCCACAGCACCAGATACCTTAGTAGCTCTACTGGTTACTGAATTTATATCGGACTCAGTTACCGTGACTGCCCCCGATATATTAGGAAACGTATTCTTCAACACCTGCTTGATCAGGCGCAGGTGATTGTCGCCCTCCGAGATCGGGTCCGTGTTAGTCGGTAGGGTCTCGTTAAGCTGGTTGACGTAGGTTGCGCTCTCAACTGCCATCCTCTATCTCCTCCCTCTTCAGCCGCACGATAGCGTCGGTCAAGGCGTTGCGGGCTGCCTGGAGGTACGTGCTAACCCGGAAGCGCTCCGCGTCCTCCTCAAGCCTGCATAGTATATGCCGCAGCGCCTCCAGCTCAAGCAACAGGTCGCTTCGGCTGCCACTCAACATGGATATGGTCCTTCTCGAGGATCACGTCGTACTGGTTGGCAGGGAGGGCCTCCCGCAGGGCCTGCACGGCCGCCTCCGGGTCCCGCAAGTTCCAGCGGCGGATGTCCACAGCCTGCCCGCTGTAGTGCAGGGATGTGGGCGAGTGCCGCCCCTCTAGCATGCTGGTTACCACCACCTCTGC
>WFUY01000043.1 GCA_015484715.1 Thermoflexales bacterium
CGAGAGCGAGGTCTACCCCGTGCCCCCCGACCTGGACGATGACCAGGCGGTGCTGGTGGAGCCCTACAGCGTGGGGCTGCGGGCCGTTCTCCGCCGGCCGCCCCGGCCGGGGGAGCGGGTGCTGGTCCTCGGCTGCGGCATCATCGGCCTGCTTACCCTGCGGGTGGCCCGCGTCGTCGCTCCCGACGCCCTCATCGTGGCGATGGCCCGCTACCCTCACCAGGCGGAGATGG
The DNA here is from genome assembly GCA_015484715.1 of Thermoflexales bacterium. Taxonomy (GTDB): domain Bacteria; phylum Chloroflexota; class Anaerolineae; order S140-20; family S140-20; genus S140-20. Next base: position 234 of record WFUY01000043.1, read on the forward strand.
CCCGCCGGCTGGGCGCCGACGAGGTGATCACCGACCGGGACGGCTACGAGGCGGTCGCCCGGCTGACCGGCGGCAAGCTGTACAAGGGGGCGCTGGGCAACCGGACGATCCTGGGCGGCTTCGACGTCATCTACGACGCCGTGGGAACCGCCCGCACCCTCCAGGACAGCCTGCGCTGGACCCGGGCCGGCGGAACGGTCGTGATGATCGGCATTTCCCCCAAGCGGTTCAAGAGCGACCTGAGCCCCATCTGGCACCAGGAGGTGGACCTGATCGGCAGCCTGGGCCACGGGATGGAGCGGTGGCAGGGGGAGTCGGTCTACGGCCTGGAGCTGGTGATCCGCTGGATGCGCGAGGGACGGCTCCCCATCGAGGGGCTGATCACCCACCGCTTCCCGCTGGAGGCGTACAAGAAGGCGATCGCCACGGCGATGGACAAGCGGTCGGGGGCGATCAAGGTGGTCTTCGAGTACTGAGGTGAGGGGATGGAGACGCTGGTCCTAGGGGGAACGGGGTTCATCGGCGGCCAGATCGCCCGGACGGCGCTGGAGGCGGGGTGGTCGGTGCGGGTGCTGCGCCGGCGGCCCGGGGCCGTGGGTGCCCTCGGCGACCGGGCCGAGGAGATCGCCTGGGTCGAGGGCCGGCTGGAGGATGAAGAAGCATTGCGGGCAGCGATGGACGGCTGCGACCTGGTCTTCCACGCTGCCGCCTACTACCCCCAGGACTCCCGGGGGATCGAGGACCACATCCGGCGGGGCCTGACCCAGATCACGCGGGTGCTGGAGGCGGTGCGGGCAGCGGGGGTTTCACGCCTCGTCTACACCAGCTCCCTGACGACCATCGGGCCGCCCACGGAGCCCTGCCGGCTGGCCGACGAGCGGGACCTCTACCGACCGGGCAGCGTTCCCAGCGCCTACTACGAGACGAAGTACGCGATGGAGCAGGCCGTGCTCCAGGCGGCGGCCGAGGGGCTCGACGCCGTCGTCCTCTGCCCCACGGCGGTCTTCGGCCCCGGCGACGTGAAGCCGACGACGGACCGGCTCCTGCTGGCCATAGTGCGGAGCGGGCTCTCCCTTGGACAGGGGAAACGGGTTGGCCTCTTCCCCTACTTCCACGCCTGGGTCAACGTCGTGGATGTGCGGGACGTGGCTGCCGCTCACCTGGCTGCCGCAGAACGGGGCCGGCCGGGGGAACGGTACATCGTCGGCGGGCACAACCTGACGCTGCGGGAGGCGCTGACCATCGTGGTCCAGACCGTCGGGATCCGACCGCTCTGGCTGCCCCTGCCGCGTTCCCCGGTGCTGGGGGCAGTTCGGCTGGCCGTCCTGCTCAACTTGCCGCTCTCTGAGCACCTGCGTGGGCTCTCCCACTGGCAGCCGCTCAGCACCGTCAAGGCGGAGCAGGTTTTGGGGCTGCGGCCCCGTCCCTTCGCAGAGACCATCCGCGACGCCATAGCCTGGTTCCGTCAGGAGGGGTATTTGTGATGATTCCAGAGGACTTTTCCTGGGAGGGTTCCCTGGAGCCGGAGATGATCACCATCCTGGAGGGGCCGACGCCCGACTTCCGGCCTGTGGAGGCCTACTGGCCCATCTCCGTCAGCGAGGGGCCAAAGCCGTTGGGCATCGCCTTCTGCGAGCTCCGCACCTTCAACGGCCCCCAGATGCTCCAGCGCTGTCGCACGGCCTGGGAGGAGGGCCGGCCGGTCCTCCTCGACTTCCCAGACCGGATGGGGATGCGCCACCAGGTCACCGTCATCGCCGCCCGCTACGAGATCGTCCCCGAAGGGCACAAACTGCTCCTGTGGGTACAGGCGTGAAGAGGTAGTCAAGCAGCAAGTCGTGGTCGAGGCACCGGTGGGCAAGAAAAGCGAGATCCCTTTCGGCGCTCAATTCAGCCCCAATCAGGTTGACCTACCCCAGGTCTTGCAGATCCTCCACGTTTATGCAGGGGACCGGGATAAAATCACCGAGGCTATCCGGGATGCTTTCTTCGCGTCCCACGCCGAAGCGCAGCGGTGGAAGCTGGCCGATAACACCGTGCTGGCCTTGCGAGCATATGGGCTGCTGGACGAACACGGAGCGACTCCCACCCCTTTGGCGAGAGACTTGCTGGCTCTCGTGAATGATCCAACCGCTCTCTACGAGGCTTTTGCCAAGCATATCTTACTCCATCGGCGTGGCCTCATCTTTGTGGAGACCATCGAGGCGATGCAGCAAGCCGGTGAGAAGATCACTCTGCACACGCTGAGAAAGCGCTTGGAGCAACGGGGGCTCCACGTTCCTCGCGGTGCTGTACACCTCAGCAGTATGCGCCTATGGCTGGCCCAGGCAGGCATCTTCGACGCAGGGGCAAAGGGTGGTCCAAGGCTATACGAGGTCAACCGGGAGCGCTTGGAAGCTCTGCTGGGGATAGGGCTGGACGCCATTGATCGCCTAACCCATCTCGACGCAGCACAACGGGCCTTCCTGAGAGCTCTGACCCGCATCGCCGAACCCGATCCCCTTGTAGCCAATAAAGTGGCAGATTTGGCAAGCGCCCTCTACGGCGTAGAGTACAACCATAAGCAGTTGCCAAAAGCGGTTCTGTTCCCCTTGCAGGACCTGGGGTACATCCAGGTGACAAAATCCACAGCAGGGCGGGGGGCGAAACCTTACGAAGTCTCCCGTACTTCTAAATTTCGTGAGGAGGTCTCCGATCCCATTCTCGCAGCCGCGGCCGAGAAGGCCGGCCTGGTTCCCAAGGAGGTCTTCGAGCGTCCCCTCTCTCAAATTCTGGCGGACCTCAAGTCACCTGACAAGCACACCAAGGGGCAGGCATTAGAACTTCTTGCCATCTACTTGACGCGCCTGCTCGATCTTGACTTCAAAGGATGGCGTACTCGGAGTGCGGAGACTGGCGGTGCTGAGGTAGACGTGATTGTTGAAGGAGCACGGCTCATCTTCAGCCGCTGGCAGATTCAGGCGAAGAACACAGCGACCGTTCGGTTGGACGATGTGGCCCGGGAAGTAGGACTGTCCCTGACCTTCATCTACTCCAATGTGGTGATGCTCGTGACAACAGGCGACTTTACCAGAGATGCCTACGGCTACGCCAACCATGTGATGAGGACTTCCAACCTCAACGTAATCCTGCTTAACGGCTCAGAGCTGAACCGCATCAGCCGCGACCCGACAGAGATCGTAGCCATCTTGAACAGCAAAGCCGAGCGAGCGATGAAGATCAAGGAGCGTACCGACTACTTGACAGATCGGTGACAAGAGAAGGGAGTACGATGGCCCACTTTTCCTTCAAAACGGAGCCTTTTTACACAACACCGTATGGAGCGGCTTACCTGGGGGATGCGCTGAACTATCTGCGCCAGATGGAGCCCGAGACCGTTGACCTGATCGTCACATCCCCTCCCTTCGCCCTGAAACGCAAGAAGGAGTACGGCAACGTAGAGGCCGAAGACTATGTGCCCTGGTTCCTGGATTTCGCCCTGGAGTTCAAACGGGTGCTCAAAGAGAGCGGAAGCCTGGTGATTGACATCGGCGGGACGTGGGTCAAAGGACAGCCAACCCGCTCGCTATACCATTTTGAGCTGCTCATCGCCTTGTGCAAGACCGTGGGATTCCACCTGGCCCAGGAGTTCTACTGGTACAACCCTTCCAAGCTACCATCACCCGCTGAGTGGGTAACGGTGCGACGCATCCGCGTGAAGGACGCCGTTGACCCAATCTGGTGGCTCTCCAAGACCCCTTTCCCAAAAGCCAGCAACTGGCGTGTGCTCCAGCCCTATAGCGATTCGATGAAGAAATTGCTGGAACGGGGCTACAAGCCTATGCGCCGCCCGTCAGGACACGACATCTCCGAGCACTTTGCCAAGGACAACAAAGGCTCTATCCCCCCTAACCTCCTGATCCTGGCCAACACGGATTCCAATAGTGCCTACTTGCGAGAGTGCCGACGCCGTGGGATAAAGCCCCACCCCGCCCGGTTCCCCCACGGCCTCCCAGAGTTCTTCATCAAATTCTTGACTGACCCCGGTGATCTGGTACTCGATCCCTTTGCCGGAAGCAATGTGACGGGCGAGGTCGCTGAGCGGCTGGGACGGCGGTGGCTGGCTTTCGAGCTGGTCGAGGAGTATCTGGAGGCGTCCAAGTTCCGCTTTACGGACCTACGTCAGCAGCTCCCCTTGTTCGCTGAACAAGCTGAACAGGGGACAGAAGATGAGGCTCTCGAGGAGAGGAAGCTCTCGAGGGCCTCCCAGATGGCTCTCCTCGAATCCTCAGAGAGCTATGAGGTGACCCCGGAAAGAAGTGGAAACCAAGACCGAGCCCTTTAACCCCGGTAAGGTGAGACGATGCCGGCAATATCTCTGAGAACCTACGTGGTGACCCAACAGGCGCCGGTCTTTGACCTCCCGGCTTGGTGGGACCTGGACCGCCTTCTGGCGGCCTATTCCCACCGGAGGATGGAGGTGGAGCCCGGCGACAAGAGCACGCTCCTCCTCCCTGGGTGGGAGGCCCGCTTTTGGGACGAGCAGGCACGGAGCAGCAACGAGGCCGCCGTCCATCCAACCCCCGCTCAGGAAAGCCTACAGCACCAGCAGGATCAGGTAGCCAGCGCCCTGCAAGAGGCCCGATGGGTTATCGTGCACCAGGGCCGGGTGTGGATCGTCCCCCAAGAAGCCAGCGAGGCCTGCTTCATCTTCGAGGGACCACCCTGGTGGGATCGTCCCGAGCCTTGGAAAGCATTCATTACCTTACGTAAGAAGCGACTCATCGAGGAAGAAAGCCTCGGCTACATTGACCAGGTGAGGCTCCTGACCGGTGAGGAAGCCCGCGCCGTGGACGAACGGGCCCAACGAGGATACCTGGAGAACAACTACTTCCCCAGCGCCGACACCCGCCGGTACTTGCGCAAGGAGATGGCCCGGTTCGCCGACGCCCTCCGCAAGGCGGTGTGGGTCGTGATGTACGAGTACGAGTGGGAATCAGGGCTGGCCTGAACGGACGTTGAGGGAAGATGGGGGCCTGCCAATCTGCCCCCTCAGTCCTTTCCCCCCTCCGAAGAAGACCGAGCCGGAGGACCATGGACCCCCAAAGCAAGAGCCCGCGCTTCCAAACGCTGATCGCCGTCCTGATCGCGATGGTCACCGTCACCGGCGCCATCGTGGCCTGGCGGGCCGCGACCATCGGCAGCGAGGCTGACGACGCCGAGCGCGAGGGTCTTCTCAGCACCATCGTCCGGGAGCGGGTGGATGCCACCAACCGCACCTGGCTCTACAACGACCTGCGCACCTTCGCCCTCTACACAGAGTACCAGGCGCTGGCGGACCGTCTGGCCCAGGACGCCCAGACCTATCGAGAGGCAGGGGACGAAGACGAGGCGGACCGGCTAGTCCGGGAGGCAGAACGGTATCGGCTGCTGTCCGACAACCTGCGCCGTTTCCTCTTCGAGGGCTACATCACCTCCGAAGGCACTTACGACGCCGATGCCTTCCTGGCCCGGCGCTGGGCCGAGGCAGCCCGGAAAGCCGACCTGGAGCCCCAGGATGACCTGGCGCTGGCCGACACGCTGCGCCTCCGGGCACAGCGGCTGGTCGGCGGGACTATCTTCCTCGCTTCCGCCCTGCTCTTGCTGACGCTGGCCCAGATCAGCCGGAGTGGGCTGCGCTATCTCTTCCTGGCAGGAGGGGTCACCCTCTACCTGGTCGTCCTCAGCGGCCTCCTCATCATCGGTTGAGGGATCATCGGAGAAGCCCGGTGGATGTAGACCTGGAACTTCCGGTTGAAGTCGAAGCCCCACCCCAGAATCGCTTTCAGGCGGTTCTCATCCTGCTGATGACCCTGGCCACCCTGTGGGGCACCGTTGTCTCCTACCTGCAGTCCGATGCCTCCAATCGGGAGGACCTGGCCGCCCGCCAGGGACAGGTCTATGCCATCGAGGCCACCGGGGAGATGATCCGGGCCAACCAGCAGGCTGAACACAACTTCTTCCTGTACACCCTGCACGCCGACCTGGCCCAGCGGGCGAGCCTGGACCAGGACGAGGCCCGGACGCAACGGGTGCGTGGCGATGAAGAAGCGGCCAGCCGTTGGGAGGCCTCGGCCGCGCGTTGGAGGGAGGCACAGGCCCGTCTGGACCAACTGGCCCCCTTGCTGAGCGATCCTCGCTACGAAGGCAGCTTCGTCCGCTTCTACGAAGAGGTCAACCGCGATGCCTACCTACGCTATGAACAGCAGGTAGCCGCCAATCAGATGGCCGACGGCTGGGGGCGCAAGGCGGACAACTACGTCTCCGTCCTCACAACATTGGCCGTGGCCCTCTTCCTCTTCGGCCTCTCCTTGACCATCCACAACCGGCTACGCTACTTCTTCGTCCTGGTGGGGCTGCTCATCGTGGGCTTCTCCCTCCTGTGGACGGGGAACATCTTCCTGGCTCCAGTGCCTGCGCGGCCTCTCGAAGCGATGGAAGCCTATGTGGACGGGCTGATCGCGAGCAACATCGGGGACAGCTTCAGCGGTGACGAGGCCGCCCGCCACTATGCCGAGGCGATCGCTCACTTCGATCGGGCCATCGCCCTGGACCCGGACTACGCGGCGGCCTACTATCAGCGCGGGCTGGTCCGCATCGAGGCGCCCGAGGCCATCGCCGACTTCGAGCGGGCTATCGCCCTGGGGCAGGATGATGGTTTCGCCTACGGCAACCTGGGATGGGCCTACTACCTACAGGGCCGCTACGAGGAGGCGCTGGAGGCCACCCGTCGGGCCATCCAGCTCGACCCGCTCCCCTGCGAAAGCCGCTTCAACGAAGGGCTGATCCTGCTGGCCCTGGACCGGATGGACGAGGCATGGCCAGCTTATGAGGAAGCCATCGCCTGTGCGTTGCAGAAGGACCCCTCCGACCGGGATGCGCTCCTGGACGTGGCCATCGTGGACCTGGAGGGGCTGCTGGCCCGGGAGGGTGAGGTGGCGGGGGCCAGGGCGATGATCACCAATCTCAAAGAAGTGGAGGCCTCATTGACCCTCTTCGGCTCACCGGTCTTCCAGGAGACGCCGGCCGTGCTCGGCCCTATCACCTTCGCTGCCGGCGTCACCGACGACGACCGGCCGATCAACCCGGCCACCCAGTTCCCGCCAGGCACGCAGGAGGTCTTCGCCTTCTTCGATTATCAGGACGTGCCGCCCGACAGCCCTTGGCTGACTCGCTGGAGCCTGGATGGGGAGCGCTACCTGGTTGCCACCTACACAAGCTGGCCCTGGGGGGAATCGGGGAACACCTGGGTCAGCCTCTCCACACCAGGGGGGCTGCCACCCGGTCGCTACACGCTGGACATCTTCATCAACGGACGGCTGCTGACCAGTGGTGAGTTTGAAGTCATCTCCGGCGCCGAGGTGCCCCTGGTCCGCTACGAAAGCGCTGAGCTGGGCGTGGCTGTCGCCTACCCACCGGATTGGCAGGTGATCGAGGAGCCCGGTGAGGAAGGGTTCCTGGCCTTCCTCAAGCCCGACTCCCAGACCCTCTTCGTCCTGACCCGCTTTTCCTTCGATCCGGCCCTGGGAGCTGAAGAAGCGATCGCCCAGGCCATCGAGGCCCGACGGGAGAGCCTGCAGGAGCAGTACGAGAGCGTGAGCCTGGGGGAGCCGGGACCGTACAGCTTGGCAGGATTGCCCGGTCAGGTCATCACCTACCAGTACCTCGACGGCGAGGAGGCGATGGCCGGCACGACCGTCGCCGCTGCTGACAGTGTCGGGAACCTCTACCTGGTCATCCTGGAGATGCGCTCGGACGACTACGAGGCCGATAGCGAGGTTCTGGCGCGCATGCTGGAGAGCGTCGCGCTCTCGGCCCCATAGGCCAGTCTCGGTTGACTCCCTTGGAATGACGTGGGAGGAATGTGATGCCCCTAACGACGATGGACCTGGCAGACCTGATCCGTCTTCTGGAAGAGCACCCGGAGTGGCAGGCCCAACTCCGCCGTCAGGTATTGGGCGAGGATTTCGTGGCTCTCCCGGAGCTCCTGCGCCGGCTGGCGGAGAGCCAGCAGCGCACTGATGAGCAGATCAAGGAGATGCTCGCTGCCCAACGGCGCACCGACGAGCGCTTCGCCGAACTGGCCGCCGCCCAAGCGCGGGCCGATGCGCGGATGGATCGGCTGGAGGCTGCTCTCGAGGCTCTGGCCGCCGCCCAGCAGCGCACCGAGAAGCGGCTGGAGGAACTGGCCGCCGCCCAACAGCGCAGCGAGGAGCGGCTGAGCCGGCTGGAGGCCGCCGTCGAGGCCCTGGCCGCCGCCCAGCAGCGCACCGAGAGGCGGCTGGAGGAACTGGCCGCTGCCCAACAGCGCAGCGAGGAGCGGCTGAGCCGGCTGGAGGCCGCGGTCGAAGCTCTGGCCGCCGCCCAACAGCGCAGCGAGGAGCGACTGAGCCGGCTGGAGGCCGCCATCGAAGCTCTGGCCGCCG
>WFUY01000044.1 GCA_015484715.1 Thermoflexales bacterium
GTCCAAGTCGGCTCCGGGCTGCATCACCTGCCACTCACTGGAGCCCGGCAAGACGCTGGTGGGGCCGTCCCTCGCCGGCGTTGCCAGTCGGGCCGAGACCGCCGTCTCGGGCAAGAGCGCCGAGGAGTACCTGCGCGAGTCCATTGTCACCCCCGACGCCTTCATCGCAAAGGGGTTCCCGCCCGGGGTGATGTATCAGAACTATGGCAAGGACCTGAGCGAGCAGGAGATCGCCGACCTGGTGGCCTTTATGCTGACTCTCAAGTGAGTTGAGATCCCTGACGAGCGTTCCTGGTCAACAGCCAACCCCCAGAGCCCGGCACGACTCCCGATGGTGCCGGGCTTTTCCTCGTGGGAGTGGTTGGAATGGGCCGACTGCCGTCAGGGCCGGGCAACCTATGCCCGACGGTGGAGCTACTGCTTTCTCTTCTGGACAGAGCGTGGGCGGAGGGCAGGAGAGGTTACTTCAACCCCAGGAGTTGAAAGACCGGCTCTGGCTGACTGTACCCCTTGATGGGCATTGGCCCCATCGGCTGGACCCGGACGTGGTCTCGAACGGCGGCGTAGGTCCGCTGGCACAGGAAGACTTGGCCGCCCTTGGCCTTGGCCTGGAGCCGCTGGGCCAGGTTCACGCAATCGCCGATGACGGTGTAGTTCATCTGCTGGAGGGTGCCGATGTGGCCGACGACGGCCTCACCGGTGCTGAGGCCCACACCGAACTGGAGGCGGTAGGGTTCCGGCAGCCGCTGGTGGAGGGCATTCAGGGCCTTCTGGAGGGCTACAGCGGCCCGCACAGCCCGTAGCGCGTGGTCGGGCTGGGGCAGGGGGGCGTTGAAGAAGGCCATCACCGCATCCCCCATAAACTTGTCCAGCGTCCCTTCCTCCCGCAGGATCGCTTTGGCTACGACGGAGATGTGGCGGTTGAGCACGTCCACCAGGACCTCGGGAGGGAGACGGTGGCTGATGGTGGTGAACTCTCGGATGTCGGCGAAGAGGATGGTGACGGTTTGGCGGACGCCCCCCAGGCTGACCTCATCGGGGTTGGCCATGATCCGTTCCACGACGGCGGGGGCGACGTAGCGCTCGAAGAGGCGGCGGATCTGGGCCTTCTCCTCTTCTTTCTGAGCCTCCAACTCGCGGAAGAGGCGAGCGTTCTCCAGAGCGATGGCGGCGTAGTCGGCCAGCATCTGGAGGAGCCGACGGTCGTGGGAGGTGAAAGGACGGCTGGTCTTGACGTTGTTGACTCCCAGCGCCCCCAGGGTTCGGCCTCCCAGCAACAGAGGAACGTAGAGGGTGGCCTGGGTGGCTGCCGGACGGCGCGTCTCGATCACCTGGATGGCCATCTTCTCCAGCTTGGCCGGGATGAGTTGGATCTCCTCGGCCTTGCGCCGGACCGCCTGGTGGATTAGCTTGCCGGTCACCGGGTCGGCCAGCATCAGCGTCCCCTCGTCGGCTCCGGTGATGAAGACGGCGGCGTCCACGATGCGGGTCAGGAGCTTCTCCTGGTCCAGCAGGGCGGTGACCGATTTGCCGATCCCGTAGAGGGTGTTGAGCTCCTGCAGGCGGCGCTCCAGTTGCTGGTTGGCCTGCATCAGCCGGTTCAGCAGTTCGTCCCGCTCCTGGCGCAGGCGGGCTTCCACCAAGGCCCGCTTGATGGCCGTCAGCATCTCCTCCAGCTTGAAGGGCTTGATGACGTAGTCGCGCACGCCCAGTCGGAAGACTTCGACGGCAGCCTCCTCGGAGCCGTGGCCGGTCATCAGGATGACCGGGATCTCGATCTGCCGCTGGCGCAGTGCCTCTAGCACCTCGATTCCGTTCATTCGAGGCATTTCTAGGTCCAGCAGGATGACATCGGGGGCGTCGGTGAGGGCTTTGCGGAGCCCCTCGGCTCCATCTCGGGCCAGGATGGGTTCGTAGCCGTTGGGGGCAAGGATGTATTCGGCCAGGAACTCTCGGCTCTCCTCGCTGTCGTCAATGACCAGCACCCGGGCCGGCGCAGGGGTATCGGGCACCGGCAGACGTGTTGGTTCCATAGGCGTTCATCCCTTCCGCTTGTCCAAAGTCCAGCGGTGTTGCATGCCCCATCTTAGCAGGAGGCTCTCTGACTGGGCATTACAGGCTGGTTACGGCTCCGTTACGGCTTGGTAGGGTCTCCGAGGTTCTGCTTCCCGCCCGTCCAACCGTAGGGAGAGGACTCGGGAGACGCTGTCCGGCCCCATCGAGACCCCGTAGACGGTGTCGGCGGCCTCGATGGTCCCCCGGTTGTGGGTGATGACGATGAACTGGGTCGTCTGGGCCAATTCCTGAAGCATCTGGCGGAAGCGGCCCACGTTGGCCTCGTCCAGCGCGGCGTCCACCTCGTCCAGGACGCAAAAGGGGGTGGGGCTGACCTTGAGGAGGGCGAAGATCAGGGCGGCGGCGGTCAGCGCCCGCTCCCCACCGGAGAGGAGGGCCAGGCTCTGCTGGCGCTTGCCCGGCGGGCGGGCGACGATCTCCACGCCGCTGGTCAGGGGGTCGTCCGGGTTGGTGAGGGTGAGGCGGGCCTTGCCGCCGCCGAAGAGGGTGGTGAAGGTGGTCTCGAACTCCTGAGCCACGGCCTGGAAGGTGCGGCGGAAGGCGCTCTTCATCTCGCCGTCCAGCTCGGCGATTACCTGGCGCAGGTCTCCGGCGGCCTTCTCCAGGTCGGCCGACTGCTCTGTCAAGAAGTCGTGGCGTGCCTGCAGCTCGGCGTGCTCCTGGGGAGCGTTGGGGTTGACCGGCTCCAGCCGACGGATCTGCACCCTCAGCCGCCGGATCTCCTCCTCCAGCCCCTCGGGCAGCGACTCCACGCGGGGAAGGGGAGAGACGATGGCAGGGA
>WFUY01000045.1 GCA_015484715.1 Thermoflexales bacterium
CCCGAGTCCCGCCCCATCGGCTCCAGGATGAAGTTCTCGTCGGGAAGCTGAGGAGCCTGGGGGCGCAGGATGGCGGCCTGCTCCTCCCCGGTCACCACCAGGATGCGTTCGGGGGGGAAGAGGGGGGCCAGCCGGTCCACGGCGTGCTGGAACATCGTGCGGTCTCCGATGAGCCGGAGGGCCTGTTTGGGCCGGCGCTTCCGGCTCAGCGGCCAGAGGCGGGTGCCGGTGCCGCCGGCCATGATGACGGCGTAGTAGTGCTCAGACATAGGTGGACTCCTTCACCCACTCCTCTTCAGCCTATCTCAGGAAAGGGGCTGCGCCATTGCCAACCCGTCTTCCCTGTGCGCCGATAGTGTTCCAATCGCCGAATCGTGATTTCGGCGAAGATCGGGTCAATGTCAAAGGTGTACACTTTCCGTCCCAACCTCTCGCCTGCGATCAGCGTCGTACCTGAATGGGCGAAAAAATCTACAACCAAGTCTCCTTTCACACTGCTGGATTCGATGATCCTCTCTATCGCCTTAAGGGGTTTTTGAGCATAGCAACCGGGCACATTCTCCTCCAGCCGGTAGAAGACCTGTTGGATGTCAAACCAAACGTTTCCCGGTCGTATCGTAGACGACTTGCTTCGTTCCAGGTTCTCCGTTAGCCTCCCATTGACCTCTTTGTAGTACCCTCTCACAGCTTTTGGGATGTCCGTGTACACCACGGAGAAGGGAGGATTACCTCGTACATAGTACAGGAGCTCCTGTCGCACCCACATCCAGTTCTTGGGAGTCCCGTATCCTCTTTGATTCCTCATCGTGATCAAGCTGCGCGGTCTCAACTGCTTGAACTCGCGCATCATAATCATAAAGTCGGGCAGCGGCTGGAACCCGTCCCTGTAATCCGCGCCCATCCAGATGTACAGATGGGCATCGGCTTTCATAACCGCTATGGCATTGCGAACCCACTTCCGCGAGAAGTCCAAATAAGCCTCCAACCCCACCTTGGGCAGGTTCGGCGTATTGACATTCCCCACTTCAACATTGTAAGGCGGGTCGTTCACGATCAAGGGAGCTCTCTCGCCCGCCATAATTCTCCTGACATCCTCGATGTTGGTCGCGTCAAGAACCCCCACTCTGTGCCCGCTGACGGGGTCCTCCCAGACCTCTCCATAGCTAAGTCGGCACAGAGGGAGTATTCTCTCCCGCATTCGCTGGTCGAAGTCCAACCTCTTGAGCTGCTCGCGAGTGCGACCTGCAGCCCGCCGGCCGGCTCCCTTTTGATCCCCGGTGTCGGTGAGGAACGACAACTGCTGTCCCACGTTTGTCTCCTCGGTCAGGATGCCCATCTTGCGCTGTTCCAACCCCGTTGTGCTTCCCCTCAATCCACCATGTAAGGAATCCCGCTCTCCCGGGCCAGCACGTAGTGCATCCCCCCTACCTGACGGACCATCCCTTTCAACTCCATCAGGGCCAGGGTGCTGCTGACCTCGGCGATGGGGAGGGCCAGATCCCGGGCGATCTCGTCCACGTGGAGGGGCTCCATCGAGAGGTGGCTCAGCAAGCGGGCCTCGGTCTCGTTCTCCGGCAGGGCCATCTGCACCTCCACGTGCTGGGCCACCATCGTCATGTTCAGCTCCTCCAGGATGTCGCGGGCCTCCAGGACCATCTTGGCCCCATCCTGGATCAGACGGTTGGTCCCCCGGCTGGAACGGGCGGTGATGTTGCCCGGCACGGCGAAGACATCCCGACCCTGCTCCGCCGCGTAGTCGGCGGTGATGAGGGCCCCGCTGCGCAGGCCGGCCTCCACGACCAGGACGCCCAGGCTGAGCCCGCTGATGATCCGGTTGCGCGGCGGGAAGTTGCCCGCCTCAGGCCGGGTGCCCAGGGGGTACTCGCTGATCAGCGCCCCGGCTTCCACGATCTGGGCGGCCAGCCGGCGGTGCTCCGGCGGGTAGACCTGGTCCAGCCCGTGGCCCAGGACGGCGATGGTCCGCCCGCCGGCGGCCAGCGCGGCCTGATGGGCGTGGCGGTCAATGCCCCGGGCCAACCCGCTGACGATGGTGATCCGGTTGCGAGCCAGCTCCCCCACCAGCGTCTCGGTCACCTGACGCCCGTAGGCCGTGGCCCGTCGGGTGCCGACGACGGCCAGCGCCCAGCGGTCCTCGGGGCGGAGTTCTCCCTTGACGTAGAGGAGCGGGGGCGGATCCGGGATCTCGGCCAGCAGGGGCGGGTAGTCGGGGCTCTCCCAGGTGATCAACCGGAGGCCGGCCCGCTCCAGCCGGGCCATCTCGGCCTCCAGGTCCAGCGTCCGGCGGGTCTCCAGGAGGTTGGCGAGGGCCCGACGGTCCAGGCCGGCCGCGCGGAGGGCGTCGGCGCTGGCGTGCCAGGCCGCCCCCAGGTCGCCGAAGTGGTCCAGGAGCGCCCGGGTCTTGGCCGGGCCGATGCCCTGCACGATGTTGAACCCCACCCAGTAGCGCAGGTCCGTCACGTCAACCTCGCCATCGGCCCGCCGGGGCGGACCCTCTCCGCTCGGAGCAGCGAACTCGACACCAGCATACACGGAATCGAGGAGATTGTCAAGACCCGTTGGGCCTACCGCAGCCCTTCCGGGACCACGACGAGCAGCCGTCCCCTCTCCAGGTCTACCTCCAGGACCACGTCCTCCAAAGCCGGCAGGAGCAGCTCCCCTTCGGGACCCTGGACCACGTAGACATCGTTGCTGCCGGTGGTGATGATCTCGGTGACCACTCCCAGCCACTCCCCCTCCGGCGTCTCCACCTCCAGGCCGAGGATCTGGTGCTCGTAGTACTCGTCCTCCTCCAGGGGGACCGCTTCCTCCAGGGGGACCTGCACCAGTTGACCGCGCAGGGTTTCGGCGGTCTCCCGGTCCTCGCACCCAACCAGCCGCAGGATGGCGGCCTTGCGGTGGAAACGGACGCTGGCCACCCGGTAGGGGACGGCGTAAGGGCCGACGTAGACCCGCTGCAGGTGGAGCAGGCGCTCCGGGTACTCGGTCAGGACAGCCATCTTCAGTTCGCCGCGCACGCCCCAGGGCCGGACGATCCGCCCTACCGCCAAATAGCGAGGCTCAGGACGTGGTTTTCTCGTGCCTGAGCCCCGGAACCTCCGCTGGGGGGAGAGGAGACGTTGGTCGCTCATCCCACAATCTCAAGGGTGACGGATTTCCCTTGCCGTGCTGCGACCACCCGCAGGAGGGCCCGGATCGCGTTGGCCACCCGGCCATTGCGGCCTATCACCCGCCCCACATCCTCGGGAGCTACCTCCAGTTCGAGGATCACGTTACGGCCCCGCTCAACCTCCCGCACCCTGACCTGCGAGGGGTCGTCCACCAGGGATTTGGCGATGTACTCCACCAGTTCTTTCATCGAGGGTCTCCACGGGTAACGGGTAGCGGTCAGCGATTAGCGGCTAGCGGTCGGCTGTTGCCTCCGGCGCGGCCTCGCCCACCGGTTCTTCTTCTCCCGGTAC
>WFUY01000046.1 GCA_015484715.1 Thermoflexales bacterium
ATGTGTATAAGAGACAGGTTGGTGGAAGGGGCAGGGTGCCCCCCAAAGGTTATCCTACAGATGGCCCTGGAAGCCTTGGAAGAATCAAAGGAGGCGTGATGATGTGCAAGTGTAAACGTTGCGGTGAGCAAGAGGCCGTACTGTGTGTTACCTGCGTAGGTGATCTCGAGGAACCGACCGGGAGGATGATCGTCGAACAGAGCGGTGAACCCGCCCGGTCCGTCCGAGATGAGTTGCTCACCCTGGCCGGTGCCCTCAAAGCAGGTCTGATCACCCCCGGCGAGGCGTCGGAGCGGTTGGGAGTCTTGGCCCACCGCATCCCGACCTTCGCGGTCCGGGTCGTGGACCTGCCTGACGGTGCTCTGGTCGGTTACTACCTCTCGACCACCGACGGGTCGTGGCCGGCCGTGCTGGCGGAGGTTGAGCAGGTACTGCCGGTCAGACGCGCCCTCCGGGTGGAGTTGCTTCCGGCCATCCCCCGCAGGCTTTGGAACTGGTGAAAGAGGCGTATAGGCGGGGAGGGTGAGCCCGACTTTGCTCGCCCTCCCCTCAACCCGGTTCGTTCGAGCAGCAAAGAGTGAGTTATGGAGGTACGAAGTGACGGAGATAGAACGGGTGAGACAGGTGTTGTCCGAGGCCCTGGGGGTTGACCCGGAAGAGATCAAGCCCACCAACCCCCGGTGGTTACAGCTTCTCCAGGAGGGGGTCATCGTCCGCCTTCACATAGGACGATGGCGGGCGAAAACATCCCTCCACTGGCAAGACCTAGGCTTACGCCCCACCTCCAAGGAGGAGAGGGAGGCCCTGGCCGAACTCATCGAGCCGGGCTTCAAGCGCCTCCTCCCGAAGGAGGTGATGAAGCGGCTGGACGCCATTGAGGCGAAAGGCCGCGCCGCGCTGGAAAAACACGCTTTCAAAACCTACTGGGGCTTCTTCGTCCCCGTCACGGCGTGGGCCGAGTGGCGGGAGCGGGACCGAGAAATCCGCGAGGAGTACCTGGAAGTCTGCCGAAACCTGGCGGACTCCTGGGATGAGATGGTGGAACAAGTGCTGGACGGGTACCGGGTGACGGCCCGCTCCGCCTACCGCCGCCTCCGCCTCCTCAACCCGGAGGCCGTGAAAGGGCTGACGGAAGACGAGTTCACCGACCGCTTCATCCGGGCCGTTCGCGCCCATATCCCCTCCGTCGAGCGTTTCCGACGGTCCTTCTACTACGAGACCGAGATGGAATACGTGCCCCTTCCCTCCCTCTTGGCCGAGGAGCAAGCGGAAGCGGAGCGCATCAAGGCGGAACATCACCTGGAGATGGAACGCCTCCGCGCCGAGGAGATCGCGGTCCGCACCGCCGCCGACGAGCGGCTGCGGATGCTCCGGGAGATGAATCGGGAGGTGGTCGAGCAGGCCCGGCGGAAGAAAAAGCAGCTTGTGGACCGGTTTCTCCGCGACGTGACGGCCCAGTTGCGCTCCCTCGTTTACGACGTTTGCACAAACGTCCTGGCCACGATGGAGCGCAACGGGGGTCGCCTCCACCCCCGGTCGGTAATTCAGCTTCGGAACCTGGTCGAACAGCTCGAACGGCTGAACTTCACCGGCGACCGGGAGGTGGAGGAGATCATCAAAGAGGTCCGGTACCACCTCGGTCAACCTGCCGAGAGCCGCTCCCCGGCCGAGATCGAGAATGCTCTGCGTGACATCGCCATCGTCGCCCGGGCTGCCCTCATCGGCCTGGGGGAGCAGCCCCGCTCGGCCCGCAGCCTCGGCATCCCCGACGAGCCCCCCGAACCGCTGGTGCGGGAGATCCGCCGGCGGCGGTTCGAGGTGGAGGAGATGCCGGAACTGCCCGGCCTGGACCTGGACGCGATACCGCGTCGGCCCCGCAGGGTCACGGCTGAGGCTTTGCAGGCCGTACCGGCGGCCCTCTGAACGGTGACCTCGGCCCGGTCGGAGCCGTCCGCGTCCGACCGGGCCGCTCCTATGCTCGTTATATCCCTCGTGTAAAAGGTGTATAAGAGACGAAGGAAAAGAAGGGAGGATACCGATGAAGGTCACTTGCTTGCGCGAGGAGCTTTACAAGACCCTGGGCGTACTGCGTGGAGTCCAAGTGGGGCCGATGGTTTCCCACACGCTCATCACCGCCGACGAAAACGGCCTGACCCTCGCCGTGGCAGGTCTGGAACTGTACGCCCGGCGGCAGATCGAGGCAAAGGTGGAGGAGTCCGAGGGCGAAGTGGCCGTGCCCACCAAGTACCTCTACGAGATCGTGAAGTCTGCCCCCGGAGACGTGATCACCCTTGAGGCGGAGGCAGAAGATCTCTTGAACATCCGTTCCACGGGGTATCGGGCCACCCTTCGCGGGTTTCCCGACGTGTATCCGAATCCACGGATGCCCGTTACCGAGGACGCCGAATCCGTCGGCGTGAACGCGGAGGCCTTCCGAACGATGCTGAACCGAGTGATCTTCGCGGTCTCGGACCGGCACTTGGTTCTCGGGAACGTATTCGTTCAGTTCGAGGGGAACACGGTGGCCCTGGCGGCCTCGGACGGCGTCAGGCTGGCCTATTGCTCCGCCAACGGTGATCCCTCCCCCTCGGCCCGCGCCATCCTGGTTCCCCTGTCCGCGATGAAGCTGCTGAAATCCGTCCTCGCCCTGGACGGGGCGGAGTCGCTTTCCATCGTCTACGCCACGCGGCAGACCTCGACGTCGGGGGTTCAAGGAATGTCCGAGACCGAGTACGTCCGCTTTGTGACGGGACAGACCACGGTGGTCGCAAACCTGTACTCGGCGGAGTATCCCGACTTCCGTAAGGTTATCCCCGACCCCCAAAAGCGGACGGTGAGGGCCGAAGTCTCGACGAAAACGCTGCTGAGGGCCTGCCGCCGCGTGCGGGCCATCCGAGGAACCGGCGTGTTCGTCCACCCCGTTGAAGATGGGGTGGAGCTGAAGGCCCGAGGTGAGTCGGAGGATTTGCTGAATGCACCACCCTCCTTCACCTCCAAGGTCGAGGGGACGGTTGAAGGGAAGGCGCCGCCCATCCTGGTCAACGTCCGGTATCTGATCGAGGCGCTCTCTGCCATCGGCTCCCCCGATGTGGTTGTGGAGCTGTTCCCCCCTCGACAGCCGATGGTCATACGGCCTGCCGACGACGACGGTCTTAACTACGTCTACGTGG
>WFUY01000047.1 GCA_015484715.1 Thermoflexales bacterium
GTGTATAAGAGACAGGGCCCGGGTGGTCTGGTCGTACTCGGCGGCGGTGGAGTGCAGGGAGCAGCCGGGGAAGTAGGCGATCTGGTTGTCGGCGGGGGTGATGGGTTTCACCCGCCGGGGCGGGCGGACGAAGGCGGGGAGCAGCTTGAGCTTGCCCCGCTTGAGCATCTCCAGCCCCATGGCCATATCCTTGAGCGGCTGCTTGGTGGCCAGGTTGAGGGCAGCCATCAGGCCGGCCTCGTAGACCCGGCCCATCAGCCGGATGTCCTGGAGGAAGAGGCGGCTGAAGGTCTCCACCTCGGGGATGGCCGGGGGGATGCCGCGCCGGCGGGCCTCGATGCGCAGCGCGTCCATGATCCCGGCAATGTCCAGCCCTTGAGGACAACGGGTGGTGCAGGTCTGGCAGGAAGCGCAGAGCCAGATGGTCTTCGACTCCAGGACGCCGGCATCGCCCAACTGGACGGCCCGCATCACCTGGTTGGGCATCAGGTCCATGTGCTCGGCCAGGGGGCAGCCGCTGCTGCACTTGACGCACTGGTAGCAGAGGTAGACATTCTGGCCGGTGGCCTGCTCGATGGTCGCGGCCAGGCTTTGCACTTCGGTCGTTGGAGAGGTTGCTGTGGCCATGCTCAGCCTCACTGGGGGCTACACCGGTGATGACCCATAGGTGAGTTGGGTAATCACCAAGGCTACAAGGTTGTTGGACCGGCGGTTCTATGCTATACTCAAGATAACGTGCGATGCCAGTTGTCAACCCGGAGGTGGCAGGGATGGCTACACCCGTTGCGACCCTCAAGGTGTCTCGGCAGACGTATGAACTGTTGGTGCAGCGGGCTCGTGCGAGCCGACGCGCACCTGACGAAATGGCCGAAGAGTTGATTCGCGCCCAAGTTCATCCTACAGACCACCCGTACATTGTGCGGCGTGAGGGTGTGCGAGGCGGACGGCCTGTCTTACGTGGCACCAGCATCCCGGTATGGCTTATCGCAGCGATGTGGAAGGCTGGTGACAGCCCCGAGGAGATCGAGGCCGCCTATCCCCATCTCGAGCTGGCAGCGATTTACGATGCCATCAGCTACTATCTCGATCACCAGGAGGAGATCGAAGCAGAGATCGCCGAGAACCGCATTGAGCGAGTGCTGAAAGACACAGGGGCTACGATGAACGCCCAGGGTGTCATCACCTTCTCAGAAGCTGATGCCTGAAGAAAGGCCCTCGTTCTCTCTGTATTGGTCCTACAGCTCTATGTTTTAAGGACCGCCTCACCGACGGTTGGCCTCGGGTAGAGGCCGGCTTCCTTGACGATCACCGGCACGGCCTCTTCCCACTCGATGGCCATGATGTGAATCCCCGCGACGCCTTCGATCTCGCGCAACTGATGGATCTGCTCCACGCAGATCCTGATCCCCTCGGCCCGCCAGGCCTCACGCCGGGCCGCCTTGTCCTCCTTGGGGATGCCGGCCACCGCCGCCTTCATCCGCTCCACGTACTCGTCGGCCACCCGCATCCCCGGCACCCGGTCCCGCATGTAGCGGGCCATCCCTGTGCTCTTGAGCGGGCCAACCCCCGCCAGGATGGCAACCTTCTCGTGAAGGCCCATATCCACCACCCGCTTCATGTACTCCTTGAAGCGGGGGATGTCGAAGACCAACTGGGTCTGGATGAAGTCGGCGCCGGCGGCGACCTTCTTCGCCAGACGGTAGGGGCGGAACTCGAAGGGATCGCCAAAGGGGTTGGCCGCCGCACCGATGAAGAAGGGCGGACCGCCCCCCTTGATGGCCTCCCCGCACTGGAAGATGCCCTCATCCCGCATCCGCGCGACCATCTGGACGAGCTGGATGCTGTCGAGGTCGTGCACGTTCTTGGCCGTGGGGTGGTTGCCGAAGCTCTGGTGATCCCCGGTGAGGCAGAGGACGTTGCGGATGCCCAGGGCGGCCGCGCCCAGCAGGTCGCTCTGGATGCCCAGCCGGTTCCGATCCCGGCAGGTCATCTGGATGATCGGCTCCAGCCCCAGCTCCACCAGGATGCGGCCGGCGGCGATGCTGGACATCCGCACGATGGCCGTCTGGTTGTCGGTGATGTTGACGGCGTCCACCACACCGCGCAGCAGCTTGGCCTTGCGCTCGATCACCTCCCGCTGCCACCCCTTGGGCGGCCCCAACTCCGCCGTGACGACGAAGTGGCCGGCCCGGATGAGCCGTTCCAGGTTGCTCCCGGACTTGTAGCCGTTGCTCCGGTCCTCCATCATCGCTCGCCTCCTGCCACCTCCGCCACCCGATGGGTCAACCGCAGGTCCTCGCGCACGACACGGCGCGGTCCCCCGTCACGGCTCTTGGACCAGTCCTTGGGCGGCTGGATCTCCAGCAGCTTGTCCAGCCGGCCCAGGGCCTTGGCCCGCTCGTAGATGAGCTGCCAGGCACAGGGGATGCTCTCGTCCACCTCGCAGCGGCCATCCTGGGAGCCGCCACAGGGGCCGTTGAGCAACTGCTTGGAGCAGCGGGCGATGGGGCAGATGCCGGCCGTCAGGCCCAGGATGCAGTCGCCGCAGGCCTGACAGCGCTCCTCCCACACCCCCTGCTCTACCGGCAGCCCCATAAAGACGGTGTTCAGGCCGGGCACCACCGGCTTGTCGGGGAAGCGCTCGGCCAGCGTCTGGACGCCGATGCCACAGCCCAGGGAGAGGATGAGGTCATAGTCGTCCAGGCGGGCCTCCAGGGGGTCAATGTACTCCCACTCACACTGGCGCTGCACCGTCACCTCGTCAATCGCCTTACCGTGGCCGTCCAGCCGGGTAGCCATACGGAGCGTAGAGCCCAGGATGGCGGCCTCCTTGGCCCCGCCGGCGAAGCAGACGGTGACGCAGGTACCGCAGCCGACGATGAGCACCCGTTCGGCGTCGGCGATGAGCTCCTTGATCTCCTCCAGTGGTTTCTGTTCGGCGACGATCATCGCGACCTCCCTGGGCGGATGGCAACTTGCAATCTGCAATTTGCAATCTGCAATTCGCTAATGAGAACGGAGAGGGGACGGCCCCAGTTCCTGGATGCGCCGGGTCATCTCGGTGGCATACTCGGCGAACTGGACCCCCATAGCCGAGGAGAGGTTGAACATCTCGATCCGCTCCCCCTCCAGGCCGATCTGCTCCAGCAGCTTCTTGATCGTTTCGACTCGCCTTCGGGCGTTGAGATTACCTTCCAGGTAATGGCAATCGCCCGGCAGTCACCCGGCCGCCATCACGCCGTCCACGCCTCGCTCGAAGGCGTGGAGCACCTCGACGATGTCCAGCCGGCCCGTGCAGGGCACCTCCACGACCTTGACGTTGGGCGGGTACTGGATGCGCAGCGAGCCGGCCAGGTCGGCCGCGGCGTAGGCGCAATGGCGACAGCAGAAGGCGACGATCTCCGGCGTGAACTCGGTCATTGGATGCTCCTCATCGCTTGCACGGCGGGCTCCAGCAGCGCCGCCACTTTGATCTCGATCTGCTCGTGGCGGTAGTGCATCAACTGGATGGCGCGGGCGGGGCACTCGGCGACGCAGAGGCCACACCCCTGGCATTGGGCCGGCTCGATGTAGGCCGCCCCCACGATGGCCCCCACGCCGGTGAGGTCGTCCCGGACCTGGGGCACGCCGAAGGGGCAGAGGCGGACACAGGTGAGGCAGCCCACGCAGGCCTCGGGGTCCACCTGGGCCACGATGCCGCCCACGGGCAGCGCGTCTTGGCTCAGGATGGTCGCCGCCCGCGCCGCCGCCGCCTGGGCCTGGGCGATGGTCTCGTCCAGCAGCTTGGGGTAGTGGGCTGCGCCGGCCATGTAGAGCCCTTCGGTGGAGAAGTCCACCGGGCGCAGCTTCACGTGGGCCTCCATCAGCCAGCCGTCCAGGTCCACCCCCACCTTGAGCCGGTTGGCCAGCTCCTCGGCCCCCTCGGCCGGCACCATCGGCATGCTCAGCACCAGCAGGTCGGGGTGCAGCACCATCTCCCGGCCCAGCATCGGCTCCCAGACCCGCACCTCCAGCGGCTCGTCGGTCGGGGGCTGCTCCCCATCCCCTCCCTCCGGCAGCCGGACCTGGGGCTTGTGGTCGGCGTCGTAGCGGACGAAGAGGACGCCGGCCCGCCGGGCCTCGGTGTAGAGCCGCTCCTTGAAGCCGTAGGTGCGCAGGTCCCGGTAGAGGACGGTGACCCGGGCCTTGGGGTTCAGCGCCTTCAGCCTCAGCGCGTTCTTCAGGGCCACCGTGCAGCAGATGCGGCTGCAGTACCGCTCCGCCGGCCCCACGCACTGGATCATCACAACGTCCTGGGGCAGCTCCTGGGCCTCCGCCGCCTCTTCGCCCTGCCGGACCTCCCCCGCCGCCAGGCGGGCCTCGAACTCCTGCTGGGTGAGGATGCGCGGGTCGCGACCGTAGCCGTACTCCGGCCCCCGGTACTCCCGCGCCCCCGTCGCCACGATGGTCGCCCCGTGCTGAACGGTGATCTCCCCCTCCGGCGTGCGCAGGACCGAGGTGAAGTTCCCCTTGTAGCCGTGGGTCTCCACCAGCTCCGTCTCCCGGTGGACGGTGATGCGGGGGTCGGCGGTGACTTGAGCGATCAGCTCCTCCAGGTAGGTCCGGGCATCGTGCCACCGCAGGCGACCGTTCTGGGTCTCCAGCAGGTAGCGGACGTGACGCAGGTTGCCGCCCAGCTCCGCCTCCCGTTCCACCAGGTCCACGGCGATCTCCTGCTTGGCCAAGGCCAGGGCGGCGTGCATCCCCGCCACCCCGCCGCCGATGACCAGGGCCCGCTTCGTCACCGGCACGGTGATGCGGTGCAGCGGCTCCAGCCGGGCGGCCCGGGCCACCGCCATCCGCACCAACTCCTTCGCCTTCTCCGTGGCCGCCTCCCGGTCGTGGGAGTGGACCCAGGAGCACTGGTTGCGGATGTTGGCCATCTCGAAGAGGTAGGGGT
>WFUY01000048.1 GCA_015484715.1 Thermoflexales bacterium
AGATGGATGTGCTTGGAGTAGGGGAAGTAGGGCAGGAAGAGGAGGATGAGCCCCAGGGCCAGCCACCAGGTGACGTGGACGCCGAGGGTGAGGGTCCCCTCGGAGAGGCCGCCGAGGGCGAGGGCGACCAGGCTGGCGGTGGGCTGGGCAGGGTCGGCGCGGCCGGCCTCGGCGATGCGGAAGGCTTGGCCCAGCCAGCGGGAGCCCACGTGCAGGAGGATGAAGAGCCCCACGATGAGGGAGTCGCGGGGGATGCCTCGGGACACTTCAGGCCGCAGCAGGACGCCGGGGTTGAAGCGGAAGAGCTTGAGGCCGAAGCGCCGGATGAGCAGGGCGGCCATCCCGATCAGCCCGCCGACGCTGATCAGGTCGGCGATCAGGTTGTACAGCCCCAGCAGCCCCCCCCGGTGCAGGGTGCTGAAGCCCACGAACCCCTCGGCCAGGTCCAGGATGTTGACCAGGCCGTAGAAGGTGAAGGCGAAGAAGACGAAGGCGTGGAAGAGGCTGGCCCACGGTCGGGTGCGGAAGATGGGCCGCTGGAGCAGGATGTTCAGACTGACGGGGATCACCCGGCGCAGGAAGAGGCCCAAGGGGGGCGATCCCTCCCCCCGCGCGACGACGCGGTAGATGCGGTAGAAGCCCTGGGCGGCCAGCCCTCCGCAGACCAGGGCCAGCAGGATGAAGGCGAGGCGTTCCAACGGTGTAAGCACGATCTCCCTCCCTCCGTAGTTGACGGGGCATGGGAATCCGGTTATCATAGACGGCCGACGGCCGACGACCGAGCGCCGCTCTCCGCGATCAGACCATTACGCCTCCAGCGCTTCCAATAAAGCATCGGCTACATCGAAGAGGTCGGCGACCACGCCGTAGTGGGCTACGTCGAAGATGGGGGCGTTGGGATCGGTGTTGACAGCGATGATGAGCTCGGCATCCTTCATCCCCTCGACGTGTTCCGGCGCCCCGCTGATGCCCAGGGCCAGGTAGAGCTTGGGCTTGACCGTCATCCCCGACTTGCCCACCTGGCGGGTGCGGGGCAGCCACCCGGCATCCACGATGGGGCGGGAGGCCGCGACGACGCCGTCCAGCGCCTCCGCCAACTCCTCGGCCACCTCGATGTTGTCCTCGCTCTGAATGCCCCGCCCGATAGCGACGATGATGTCCGCCCGGGTGATGTCCACGTCGCCCGCCTCGGGCTCGATGAGCCGGCCAAAGCGGGTGCGCCCCTCCCCCAGCGCCGAGGGGGCCACCGTCTCGACGACCGGAGGATCACCGGCCCGGCCGGCGTCGGCCGGGAAGGCGCCGGCCAGCACCGAGACCAGCCCCGGTCCGTCGGCCAGAGCGCACTCGGCCAGCACCTTGCCGCCGTAGATCTGGCTGGTGGTGACGACGGCACCGTCCTCCACCCGCAGGCCCTTGCAGTAGGCCACCAGAGGCCAGTCCAGCCGGGCCGAGAGCGCCGCCGCCAGGTCCATCCCCATCGCCGTGTTGAGGAGGAGCGTCAGGCGGGGTTGGTGCTCCCGCAACAGAGGCTCCAGGGCGGCCACGTAGGCCTCCGGAACGAAGTCGGCCAGGGCCGGGTCGTCCACCACCAGCACCCGGTCGGCCGCCCCCATCCGCTCGGCCATCCCCCCCACCTTGTGGCCCAGCAGCAGGCCGACGACCTGGCCGCCCATCGCATCGGCCAGGGCACGGGCCGCACCCAGTGCCTCGAAGGTGGTGTCGGTCAACTCTCCGTTCAGGTGTTCGGCAACGACGAAGATGTGACGGCTCATATCACCCTCCCCATAGCTCATTGCTCCTCCGGCGAATCTATGATATAATTCAAGTCGATGTTGCGATAGTAAAGGAGAAGCTCAGATGACAATAGCAGTCCTTGTTCAAGATGTTAGTACTCTCACCCAACAGGCACTGGAAGCGCTTGAAGCCGGGAGCATTGAAGAGGCGACACGTCTCCTCCAGCATCTGACCCAACGCACACGCGCGGAAGCACTCGATGAAATAGAGATGCTCACAACCCTTTCTCAACTGCTGGATGAATGGCCCCGTGACGTAACGGCCACGGAGCTGCAGCGTAGCTATGCGCGTGTGCTACGCTCGATACTCCATCGGCTCTTTGATCACTACACCAA
>WFUY01000049.1 GCA_015484715.1 Thermoflexales bacterium
TGCTCCAGCGCCTCGGAGAGGGCCACCGGAATAGAAGCCGCCGAGGTGTTCCCGTAGCGGTCCAGGTTGACGAAGAACTTCTCCATCGGCACCCCTAGCTGGCGGGCCGCCGACTGGATGATGCGCAGGTTGGCCTGGTGGGGGATGATCAGGTCAATCTCCTCCAGCGTCAGGCCGGCCGCCGAGACCACCTCCACGGTGGACTCGGCCAGGACCCGGGTGGCGAACTTGAAGACCGCCTTCCCGTCCATCTTGATGGTGTGGTCCTTGCGCCGGATCACCTCCTCGGTCAGCAGGGTGGCGGAGCCCACGCCGGGGACGATGAGGGCGTGGGCCAAGGACCCATCGGAGCCCAGGGCGAAGGAGAGGACGCCCGTCGGCTCGTCGTCGGCCTGGACGACGACGGCACCGGCCGCATCGCCGAAGAGCACGCAGGTAGCGCGGTCCTCCCAGTCCAGGAAGCGGCTGATCAGCTCCGCGCCGATGACCAGGATGTTGCGGTAGGCCCCGGTGGCGATGTACTGCTGGGCCGTCACCAGGGCGTAGACGAAGCCGGTGCAGCCGGCCACCAGGGAGAAGGCACCGGCCCGCCGGGCCCCCAACCGGTCCTGGATCATGCTGGAGACGGGGGGCAGGATGTAGTCGGGCGAGGAGGTGGCGACGATGATCAGGTCCAGCTCATCCGCCGTCATCCCGGCCCGCTCCAGCGCCTGCCGGGCCGCCGCGATGGACATCGTGGCCGTTGTCTCGCCCTCGCCGGCGATGTGTCGCTCCCGGATCCCCGTCCGGGTGACGATCCACTCGTTGGAGGTCTCGACCATCTTCTCCAGGTCGTAGTTGGTCAGGACCCGAGGCGGCGCGTAGTGCCCCCATCCCACGATGCGACCGAACTTCTGCATGATGCCTCCTTTTCCTTCCTTGGCAGTCTCAGGCTTGAAGGGCGGGTTTCCGAGCTCGCCCTCGCAACAGGTAGAAGAGCAACAGGCCGGCCAGGGAAAGGGCCGATCCCAAGGCGGCCAGCCCGACGACGATCATCCGCCGATACCGTTCCACAAACCGCACCGGCTGCCGTGCTGCCCGGCGCACCAGGTCCTGCCCCAGGGCCTGCACGAAGCGCGGCGACGGCTCCACCGGAGTCAGCATCTCCGCCAGTAACTCTTCCATCCAACGCTCTAGGTTCTCTTGGCCTTTCATCTTCTTCATCGCTTCGCCTCGTCTCTCCTCTACGACTTCCTTCCGATCCTCCGGTCCAGCGCCCGGAGAGCGGTCAGCTTGACCATCCGACCACCTGACCACCTGACCACCCGACCTAGATCGAATAGGCGATCAGCCCCAGCGTTCCCGGCCCGAAGTGGACGGCCAGGCTGATGGCCAAGTCCTCCAGGAAGCTCTCCTGGGCGTTGAAGGTCTGCAGCGCCCGCTCCAGCAGCATCTGGGCTTCCTCCGGGGCCTCGGCGTGGACGACGGCCAGCCGGACGGGGAGGGAGGTGCCCACCCGCTCCTTCATCATCTCGATCATCCGGTCCACGGCCCGCTTCCGGGTGCGTACCCGCTCCGCCACGTCCAGCAGCCCATCCTCCAGGTAGATGATGGGCTTCACGTTGAGCAGGGAGGCCAGCGCCCCCTGGAGGCGTCCCACCCGACCGCTCATCTGGGCGAAGCGGAGGTCCTGGAGCGTCAGGAGGAAGTGGACCCGCCGGCGGATGGCCTCCAGCCGGCTCAAGATGGTCGCCGCGTCGGCTCCTTTCTCGGCCATCCGAGCCGCCTCCAGGGCCATGTAGCCCAGGGCCGCCGAGCCGGCCAGGCTGTCGAAGACGTAGACCCGGACCAGGTCCTTCACCATCTCCGCCGCCATCTCCGCCGAGCGGCAGGTCCCGCTCAGCTTCCCCGTGACGTGGAGGGAGAGGATTGTGTCGGCGCCCTCGGCGGCCAGGGCCCGGTAGGCTTCGGCGAAGTCCCCCGGCGAGGGCTGGGAGGTGGTGGGCAGCACCCCCTCCTCCTCGATGCGCCGGTAGAAGGTGGGCGGGTCTATGGTCACCCCCTCCCGGTAGCTCTCCGTCCCAAAGGCGATGATGATGGGAACGACGTGGATCCGGTGGCGAGCGGCCTCCGCTTCCGGCAGGTCGCAGGTGCTGTCGGTGACGATGCGGATCACGGCTCTTCCTCCTCCTGCCTGCGTTTTTCCATCTCCTCGCGCAGCGCCAACAGGGTGCGGTGGTAGAGAGATTTGATCGCCCCTTCGCTGCGCCCCATGATCTCCCCGATCTCCTTGTTGGAGAGCCGCTCCACGAACTTCAGGATCAGGAGCTGTTGCCGCTCAGGAGGGAGCCGGTGGATCACGTCGAGCAGCCAGCGGCGCTCCTCCTCGGCCTCGATGAGGTGCTCTGGGGCATCCCGCTCGGCGCTCCAGAAGGCGATGGTCTCCAGGGGGACCTCCTGCCGCCGGCTACGGTCGCGGTGCCAGTTGGCCACCAGGTTGTGGGCGATCCGGTAGAGCCAGGCGGAGAAGGGGATACCCTGCTCGGTGTAGCTGCCGATGTGGGCCAGGGCCCGGTAGAAGGTCCGGGCGGTCAGGTCCTCGGCGTCGTGATGGTTGCCCACCCGGTAGTAGATGTAGTTGTAGATCCGGTTGACGTAGATCTCGTAGAGGCGGCCAAAGGCCTCCGGGTCCTCTTTGGCCCGGGCCACGAGTTCCGCGATCTCGTCGGCCTGACTCACCATCAGCCTCCTGAACCGACGGAGGCCCGGGAGGGTTCCCATCCCACATCTGCTGGTAGGAACACCTCAGGGCCGGAATGGTTGCGATTCGATGGTCAGGTGAGGGCAAGTATAACAAACCTCCCGCCAACGGTCAACCGAGCATCCCGCGCAACGGCAGAGAACGCGGATACCCACGGATGCGATAGATGGGCACGGATTTTTGAGAGATTGCGAATCCATCAATCCCCGTTTATCTATGTCTGATTTCCCGATGGTTGTGTGAGGCGCTATGAAAAAAGGCGACGCGCTTCTGAAGCACGTCGCACCTTGTGGGAGGGCCTAGGGCTCCCCAGGAGGCCCCAGGCCCTTTCAGGTCGGAGATTGCTGCGCTAGGGCACCACCAGCACCGGGCAGGGCGCATGGCGCAGGACGTGGTGGCTGACGCTGCCCAGGATCACCTCGTTCACGTTGCGCAGCCCTCGGGTTCCCATCACGATGAGGTCCACGTCGTAGGCCCGGGCGGCCTCCAGGATGGCGGTCGGGGCCGGCCCCTCCCGCACATCGGGGACCGCTTCCACGCCCGCCTGGCGCAATTGCCGGACGGCGTCGTCCACGATCTCCTCGGCCACGGCCAGCAGTTGGTCGGCCAGCGCCTGGTAGCGCTCGGTGGCCCGGTACTGGGGTAGGGGATCGTAGGCGTGGAGCACGATTACCCGCGCCCTCTCCTGGCGGGCCAGGTGCTCCACGTAGAGCAGCACCCGCTCGGCCAGAGCGGAGCCATCGGTGGCGAAGAGGATGGTCCGAAACATCGCTCCCTCAACGATCTCTTCGTGTGCCCCTCCCTATGATCGGCCTTTCCTCGTGCTCTTTGTGCCCTTTGTGCTCTTCGTGCTCTCTAGATTCTCCCCCCCTCGCTCCGGCCCGAGGCGTCATCGCCTACGCCGGCGTCGGGATCGTCTCGGAGAGCTCGACCAGTTGGGGCTCGACGTGGAGGCGGTTGACGATCCGGCGCACCCCCGGCACCTGGCGGGCGATGGTCTCCACCAGCGCCTTGTCCTCCTCGGACTCGACGTAGCCGGTGAGGACCACGGTGCCGTAGGTGGCGTTGGCCGAGATGTGGCCCAGCAGGTCCTTCGTCCGCCCATCCCGGGCCAAGGCCATCCCCACGGCGACCTCCAGGTCCGAGTCGGTCAGCAGCTCGTCCCGCACCTCTCGGACGCCGGGGATGGAACGGGCCAGCTTCAGGGTGTGGAACTTGATGATGCGGGTGGGGACGACGCCGCGCAGCACGACGACACCGTCGTCCACCTCGACGCTGACCGGACTCAGGCTCTGGCGCAGGGGCTCGTAGTACCAGAGGGCTTCCTCGACCTTCGCCTTGAGGTCCAGATCGGCGGTCCGTTCTTCGGCCATCGTGTCCTCCTCGCTGGTGAGTGCTTTGTCCGACGAAGCGCAGAGATTCTACCTCATCCCCGGCTTTCAGGCAACCCGCCGTCCGCTCACCGGGAGGCGAGCCGGCGGTAGAGGCGCTGGATGTGGGCGTCCATCTCGGCTTCCATCCTCAGCA
>WFUY01000050.1 GCA_015484715.1 Thermoflexales bacterium
TACCACAGCTACGTGCAGCCGCCCGCCGTCAAGACCACCGGCGGGGAGACCATCCCCCAGGCCCACGCCAACGCCCTCCGGGCGGCCGACTACCTCATCGTGACCAACCCCAGTCGCCTGTTCCAGTTGTACAGCCCGACTCAACCGCCGGGGTCCGGCGCGAGCCGTGACAAGGTCAATGCGCTGCTGTCCGCTATGGCCCGGCTGGCCTTCCACGAGCAGGGCGTCCTGGGGTACATCAACGCCTACAATGCCCAGACCCTGCGGAACCTGCTCAAGCAGGGTGGGGCCTGGAGCAGCAAGTTGAGGAGCGACTGGGTGTCGAACGGGTACTTGTTGCTCGTCGGGGAGAACAACGTCGTTCCTGCCTGGCGGCGGTCCTTGGGGCGGATGTACACGACTCACGGATACCGCGATTTCATCGCCACCATCACGGATTACCCCTACGCCAGCACCTACGGCGATGAGCTCAAGCCGGAGTTGAGCATCGGGCGCATCATCGGCAACGATCCCGATGCGCTGCGGAAACCCATCGAGACGAGCCTGAACGTCCTCCTGGGGGTGTCCGGCTACGGGTTCAACGGCCTGATGAAGTTCATGGCCTTCGGCTACCCCAGGTGCCTGAGCGGCGGCTGTGACGAGATCAACTTCCAGAGCGAGGTGAACGCCGTGAGCCGCGTGCTCTCCGGCCCCATCGTCGTGATGAACATCCCGGCCGCGACCCAGTACGATGCCAAGAACAACGTGGACCCGGTGGCCACCAAGCACGCCATCACCACCACCTTCTTCTCCTTCTCCCCCAACCGGGACATCATCTTCCTGGCCGGACACGGGAATGCGCAGGGGTGGGATGTCTTCAACACCGCCGATTTCACGCAGCAACCCGATCCTTTCGGGTCCACCAACCCCTTCGTCTTCGTCTCCTCGTGTCAGACGGGGAGGTACGCGAACACCTTTAGCTTCGCCGAGGCCCTCCTGAGCAAAGGGGCGGCCGCCTACCTGGGGGCCATCGAGATCGGGGCTTGCAACGGCGACGGGACGTGCCCTCACGCCGATCGCTTCTTCCAGAACTGGAGGACCAACACCTCCTTTGGGTTGGCCCTGAAGGAGACCAAGCGAAGCCTGGGCAACAGTTTCATTGACCGCTGGTGGGCGGCCATCTATCACCTCTTCGGCGATCCGAAGTTCGGGGCCATCGGCTCTTCGGGGACGACCGGCCACGTCGTGCGCCCCTTGGCCGCCTCGACGATAACGGTCCAGGTCCCCGACTACGAAGTGACCCGCGTGGGCGGCAACGATTACCCCATCATCCCGGGAGGCTCCCCGGCTCTTGTCCTGGACAAGCCCGTGGTTCCCGTCTACCGGGTGTTCTACGATTACCCCGCCGGCTACCGGATCCAGGACGTGCGGCTCACCGATCGGTCATCTCCGGTGCTCACCACCGGGCTGAAGATCCCCAACTTCAGCATCGCCCTGCCCTCCACCCCCTCGGCGTCGCGGAATCGGCTCCGCCAGGCGGAGGGATCGGAGTGGTGGCCTGAGCAGACCTTTGAGTGGACGACCTTCGAGAGCCCGGACCGTACCACCCTGGCCCTGACGGTCTACCCCTTCGTCTACAATTCCCGCACCACCGAGGTGCGCTTCTACAAGAGCTACAGCTTCACCGTGGACTACGTCGTCTCCGACGTGGGGATCACCGGGCTGAGCCTGGAAGCGCCGGCCTACGAGCCGGGGGAGGTGGTGAGGGCCGACCTGGCGCTGGAGAGCACGAGCGGCGAGGGGAAGGACGTCGTCGTCAGTGCGGTGGTCAGGGATGAAAGCTCGGCCGAGGTGGTTGACGGGCTGCTCCTGCGCTCCCTCACGAACTTGCAGGGCGACGCTTCCTTCACCGCGCAATGGGACAGCAGCGGCTTCGAGCCGGGTTTCTACAGCATCGTCGTGGAGGTCAAGGACCCCCAGGGAACCCTGCTGGACAGGAGGGTGGAGACCTTCCGCTTGGGGACGGTGGCCGGCGAGATCGCGCCCCTCACCGTCACTCCCAACCCCTTCACCGTCGGCGACCGGGTCAGCATCACCCTGGTCTTCAGCAACACCGGCACCGTGCCCATCACCGGCACGGCGGTGATCCAGGTCCGGGATGCGGCGGGCGAGGTGGTCCAGGAGTTCTCGCGCGACCTCACCACGCTGGGACCGGGCAGCGACGTCGGGTTCACCGAGGTCTGGGACACGACGGGGGTGGCAGAAGGGACCTACGGCGTGATCGGCTACGTTCTGTACGATGGCGGGGCCACCGATCCGGCGACCGCTTCGGTGGGCACGCGGACCTACGTCTACCTCCCGCTGGTCCTGAAGGAGGGGCCGTGATGAAAGGCCAAGAGCGACCTGTTCCCATCCTCGTCCTCTTTGACGCTTCACGCCAGGCTTCACCTCTACCAGCCTTCAAGGAGGGGAGAAAAATGTCCACCAACAGAGTGCGACTCGTCGTTTTGATCGCCAGTATTGCAATGTTGGTCGTGGGAATCGGCCCCCGGTTGTACAGCGTCAGTGCAGTCCCTATGCCCCAGACCGTTGTGTACACACTACAGGGTCAGGTCTATGAGGGCGATACGGGCGTCGAACCGCCCAACAGTTCCCCCATCGAGGGGGTGGTGATGAGTCTCTACTGCTCCAACAACTACGCCGAGCAGGGAACGTTTCTGCGCAGCACCACCACCGACAGCAACGGCTGGTATGGGCTGGATGTCTATGACACCGATGTGTGCGAGTACTTCAACATCATCGAGACCGACCCGGCGGGGTATTACTCCGTGGGATGCACCACGGTGGGCGGCAATTGCGTTGACTACAACTGGATCGAGTACGCAGCCCCCTTGGAAGGTCAGGTCCTGACCGGCAACAAGTTCTGGGATAAGCAACAGGCGACCGCGACCCCTACACCCACC
>WFUY01000051.1 GCA_015484715.1 Thermoflexales bacterium
CCTCCAGGGGGACCAGCCCCAGCGGCTCCCGCACAGGGGCGTAGGCCACCAGCGCGGCCCGGTTGTAGGCCGCCACCAACTCCCCGTTGCTCACCCCTGTACGAAAGGTGACCGACACCCCCCGCTCCGCCGCCAGGGCCTCCAGGTAGGCCCGCTCCTGGGGCTCGGCGTAGTTGCTGACGAGGACCAGCGGGGGCCGGCCCCTCCTCTCCATTCGGGCGATCCCTTCGATGAGGAAATCGAACCCCTTGTTGGGGGTCAGCGCCCCCACCGAGAGGACCGTGCCGTCGCGCGGCAGGTCCAGGGACCGGAACCGCTCCGTGTCCACGCCGTGGGGGCAGACCCGGCTCTCCACGCCGTAGATCCGGCGCACGTTCTCCTGGGTGAAACGGGAGTTGACCAGCACCCGGTCGGCGCTGCGCAGGCTGACGTGGTCGGCGCGGCGCAGGGCGACGCGGTAGGCCCGCAGCAAAGGGTCCACACCGTCCAGCAGACGACGCCCGATCGAGGGCTTCCGGTAGGGGCGGGGCACCAGCGGCTCGTAGAGCTTGCGCAGGGGCTCGTGGCAGTAGTAGACCGTCGGCGTGCGCAGGAAGGTCAGGACCAGCGGGCTCTGGGTGTACTGGCAGGGGTGAACCAACACCACATCGTACCCGGCGGCGTCAATCTCGGCGGCGATGCGCCGGGAGAGCCGACGGAGGCGCGCCAGGTCCAGCAGGCGCACCCCCTGGTTCAGCCGACCGAAGGGGCTTCGGAAGAGCGGGCCTGGATGAAAGGGGTAGATGGTGCTGCGGTGGACGAAGGAGCTCAGGTCGCCGAAGCGGTGGTCGGCACTGCTCAGGCTGAAGAGGTCTAGGTGGTGGCGCGGACTCAACCGCCGTACCTCTTCAAAGAGGGTGCGCTTTGCCCCGCCGGAGTGAAGATTGTGGTAGACGGCGATGCGCATTACGCCAGCCCCTCCAGGAAGTCCCGATAGCTCTGGGCTGCTTGCTCCCAGGTGTGGAAACGGGCGATGTAGCGGCGGGCGGCCTCGCCCATCTGTCGGCGCAACGCCTCATCCCGGGCCAGGCGCAGCAGCCCCTCGCGGATCTGGGCGACCTCCTGCGGCCCCGGCGAGACCTTGAGGGCACAGGAGTCGGGCAGCTCCGCCAGAGACCCGGCATCGGTCACCAGGATGGGCTTCCCGTACCCCAGCAGGCGCAGGGCTGTGGAAGAGGTCTCCCCCTCCGAAGGGTAGCGCAGGTTCACGCCGATGTCGGTCACGGCCAGGTACCGGTGAAAGGTCTCGTCGTCCACCTGGCCCGTCGTCACCACGTGGTCGGCCACCCCCAGCCGCTCCGCCATCTCCTGCACGTCCAGGTCGAAGACCCGACCGACCAAGACGTAGACGGTCCGGGGGAACACCCGGACGACCTCCACCAGCGCCTGGAGCACCTGGGGGATGCGCTTGCGAGCCGCCACAACACCAAAGGAGGCGATCACCGGCCAGCGGTCGGCCAGGCCCAGGGTCTGGCGCAAGCTCTCCCGGTCGAAGGGCCGGGGTGGGGGCACACCCCGCCGCACCGTCTGCACGGGCAGGTGGGGATAGCAGGCCCGCAACTGCTGCGCCGCGTCCCGGTTGTGGACGATGACCCCCCGGCTCCGCCGGACCGCCCGGCGGTTCATCGGCAACCGGGTCCAGCGCTTCACCCCCCGGCGGAGCACGAAGATGTCCATCCCCACCCGCAGGGCGGTGCCCGGCCCTTCGTTTAGCCAGACGTGGCGCAGGAAGTCGAGGCGCTGCCCCCGGGCCAGCGTCTGGCTCCCGATGATGCCCACCAGCGTGATCTCGTGCATCACCGCCACACCGCCCAACCGCATCAGGAGGTCGTAGACGGGCGCGTGTTGGAAGTTGTTGCGCAGGTGGAAGACGAGGTGGCTGTACCGATGGCGTCGGGAAGGCAGGTCGTCGTACCCCCGGATGGGGAAGGCCTCGGCGATCTCCGGGGCCAACGCCTCCCGCTGGGTATCGGTCACGACCTCGACCTCGTAGTAACGGGCCAGGTGGGGCAACAGCTCTCGCCCGTAGACGTTCAGTCCGACAACAGGTTCGACGTAGGCCAGCCGCTCCATACCCGCTACGTTCCTTCTGCAGATGCTCTCACCAGCCGTGAGGACCCGGTACGCGGCACCCTTATGCCCATCTTTCGGAGACAGTATAGCACGACCCTGTTTAAAGGGGGTCTAAGGGGGGTTAGAAGAGGATTAGAATCTCAAGGGCGGAGAGGGTGTAGAACGGCGAGGAGCCCTCCAGGGCCGGAGAGCAGCCGCCCGGAGGGCTCCCCTAAGCAGGGCTACCCGATGGCTAATTCTGGCGCATCACGGCCGGCAGGTAGACCGTGTACCAGATGTCAATGGTCGCCTCCCCC
>WFUY01000052.1 GCA_015484715.1 Thermoflexales bacterium
GGGGTGGCTAGCGGCTTAACTGCTCCAGGGTGCGGGCCAGGATCTCCTCCTGCTCCCGGCGGGCCCGCGCCCGCGTCTCGTCTTCCTCTTCTCGCTGGCGCTGGCGCTGACGGGCCTTCTCCGCCAGGGCCTGTCGGAGGGCCAGTTCCATCACCGTGGGCGGTTCTTCCATCTCCTCCTCGGTGAGT
The DNA here is from genome assembly GCA_015484715.1 of Thermoflexales bacterium. Taxonomy (GTDB): domain Bacteria; phylum Chloroflexota; class Anaerolineae; order S140-20; family S140-20; genus S140-20. The sequence goes on from WFUY01000052.1 coordinate 189, forward strand.
TCCAGGCCAGCCCCCTTCATCCCCAGCTCGATCCGCCCCCGGCGGCGATCCACCTTGAGGACCTGGACTTCGACCTCCTCACCGACCTCGAGGAACTCGCTGGGGTGGTCCAGGTAGCCCACGCCCATATCCCGAACGTGAAGCAGTCCCTCGCGGGGAGCACCGATGTCCACGAAGGCTCCGAAGGACTCCAGACGGGTCACCTTGCCCCGGTAGATGTCGCCGATCCGGAGATCATCCCAATCCACGGCTGGAGGTTCTACCATCGTCAGGCTGATCCGACCGGCCTTCTTGTTCACCTCGTGGACCCAGACGGTCACCTCGTCGCCGACTTGGACCACGTCGGAGACCGACTCCACCCGCTGGGGGCTCAGCCGGGAGATGTGCACCAGCCCCTCGCGGGGGGCGCCGATGTCCACGAAGGCCCCGAAGGACTCGATGCGGGTCACCTTGCCGACGTATTTCTGCTTGGGTTGGAGGTCGCGCCATTCAAGGCGCGGGGGCTCGATCATCGTTAGCGTGACCAGCCCCCGCTTTTTGTTGACCTCCTTGACCCAGACCGTGATCTGGTCCCCCTCGTGAAGGATGTCGGTGACCCGGTTGACGCGCTCCGGCAGTTGAGAGATGTGGAGGAGCCCCTCCCGCTCCAGGCCGATGTCTACCAGCGCTCCGAAAAGTTCCACTTTGGTCACCCGCCCTTCCAGGCGCATCTTGGGTTGCAGGTCGCGGATGCTCGTAGGTTGGGTGTTCTTCTGTTCGCTCACGGGCAACTTCTCCTTAATGTGGGATGGCAACAGGGGAATTATACCGGTCTATGCGACCCCTGTCAACTCTTTTCGCCCGAGATTTCGGGAAATGCCACGGTCTCCAGGGAGGGCTGGGGAGCAGGCCGCTGCTGCGCTTGATAGGCGACGGCCGCCCGGACGAAGGCGAGGAAGAGGGGATGAGGACGGTTGGGCCGAGAGCGGAACTCGGGGTGAAACTGGCTGCCGAGCATGAAGGGGTGGTGGGCCAGTTCGGCGATCTCGACCAGGTGTCCATCGGGGGAGAGGCCACTGAAGACCAGCCCTCCTTCGGCCAGCACCTCCCGATAGGCGTTGTTGAACTCGAAGCGATGGCGGTGTCGTTCTTGGACCTCGGGGACGCCGTAGGCCTCTGCGGCTTTGGTCCCCGGCACGAGCCGGCAGGGGTAGAGGCCCAGCCGCATCGTTCCCCCCATGTCCACGATGTCCCGCTGTTCCGGCATCAGGTCAATGACCGGGTGGGGGGTATGGGGGTCGAACTCCGTGGAGTTGGGCTCGTCGCTGTTCAGCAGATGGCGGGCCAGCTCGATCACCATCACCTGCATTCCCAGGCAGAGTCCCAGGTAAGGGACTCGGCGCTCCCGGGCGTAGCGGGCGGCGGCGATCTTGCCCTCGATGCCCCGATAGCCAAACCCACCGGGCACGATGATGCCGGCCACCTGCTCCAGGGCCTCCCATCCTCGCCCCTTCTCCAGGTCCTCGGAGCTGATCCACCGGATCTGGATGTCCCGTTCCAGGGCGATGCCGGCGTGGTAGAGGGCCTCCCGGACGCTGATGTAGGCGTCCTGCAGCGTGACGTACTTGCCGACGATGGCGATGGGAAGCGCCGGCTTGGGGCGCTTGATCCGCTCCACCATCGCCTCCCATTCCGTCAGGTCCGGGGGGCTGGCCTCCAGGGCCAGTCGCTCCACCAGGAACTCCCCCAGGCCGGCCTCCTCCAGCAGCAGGGGTACCTCGTAGAGGATGGGTGTGGTGACGAGGGGGATCACCGCCCGGGGCTCCACGTCGCAGAAGAGGGCGATCTTGTCCACCAGATCTTTGTTGATGGGGTGGTCGGCCCGGGCCACGATCACATCGGGCTGGATGCCGATGCTCCGCAGGTCCCGGACGCTGTGTTGGGTCGGCTTGGTCTTCAGTTCGCCGGTCGCGCCGATGTAGGGCAGGAAGGTGACGTGGATGTAGACACTGTCCTCCCGTTTCAGCGCCTGGCGCATTTGGCGCAGGGCCTCCAGAAAGGGGAGCCCTTCGATGTCGCCGACCGTTCCCCCCACTTCAACGATGACCACCTCGGCATCGGTGACCCGCCCGACCAGACCGATGCGCCGCTTGATCTCGTTGGTGATGTGGGGGATAACCTGGATGGTGCCGCCCAGGTAATCCCCTCGCCGCTCCTTGGCGATCACCTCGGCGTAGACCTGGCCGGCGGTGACGTTGTTGGCGCGGGTCAGGCTTTCGTCAATGAACCGCTCATAGTGGCCCAGGTCCAAATCGGTCTCCGCCCCATCGTCGGTGACGAAGACCTCTCCGTGCTGATAGGGGGACATGGTGCCGGGGTCTACGTTGATGTAAGGGTCCAGCTTCTGAATGGAAACGGCGATCCCCCGACTCTTGAGCACGCGGCCAATGGCTGCTGCAGTGACCCCCTTGCCTACGCTGCTGACAACACCACCGGTGCAAAAGATGTACTTGGGCATGAGCTCCTAGACGACTCCTCCAGTCGTAGACCGGGCGCGTACCCGGCCGTCGCGGTCTCGGGTCTCCTGACCCCGGGGAGGGGCAGGAGATCCACTGGATGCTCCAACTCACCGGGCCGGAGCACTGCCCATCCATCCTGTGGCAGGCGACCCGAGGGCCGTCAGCGTCACAGAAAAGCCCGGCACCTCAATGCCGGGCCGCCGGCGGCAATATCTCTCGGTCGCCGCCTCTTCCTACAGGGCTCAGTCTGAGCGACGGAGAGGAGGGAAAGGGCTTCCGTGTCTACTCTCGAAAGCGAGCCATCGTCCTGGCTCAGACCAACCGTTCTAGGTCGGTAGCAGCACGATCCATGTCCAGAAAGATCAGCCCCAGCTTGGCATCTCGACGGGCCAAGACGGTGAGAACGGCTTCTTCGCCTACAGCCCGCAGGATGACGAACCCGTTATCACCCCGGATGAAGACCTGGTTCAAGGTACCGCGCCCCAGTTCGCTGGCGATCCGCTCACCCAGCGAGAGCATTGCTGCCGACATTGCGGAGACTCGATCTTCCTCCACACCGGCGGGCAGTGAAGAGGCCATGATCAATCCGTCTACGCTGACCACGGCTGAGGCCTCGATGTCGGGTGTGCCAGCCTGTAGATCTCGAAGACGTTCGACCATCAACTCCGTGCGCGACTTGGTCATGGAAGGGGCTCCTTTCACAGAAGCTGGGGATTTTGACGGCTCGCTGACGATATGTCCATAGGACGAACACCAACATAATACCATAACTCTAGGATGGTGTCAAACCGTTCGCGGGGGCTTTTGCACCAGGTCGCTTGCATAAAGTGGCCGATTGGAGTACAATGCGAGAAATGGTGGACGTGGAGAGATGCCAGAGGGCACCTCCCGTCTCCAAACCATCTCGTTCTGGTGTGAGACCTATGGAGAAGATCGGAGACGAACCCTGGACGGCAGAACAACGCGAGCTTGTCGGCCCACCCTCGCCCCAGGAGGCACCTCAGCCCTACGCGCAACCCGCTCCTCCGACCGGCCTGCGGGAGGAATCCTCGGGGCAAGGATGGAAACTGGTCCGGGAGGTCCTGGAGACCATCCTGCTGACGGCGATCATCTTCCTCGTCGTCAACACGGTGACGGGGCGGTTCCGCATCGAAGGACAAAGTATGGAGCCCAACCTCCACGATGGTCAGTACCTGATCATCAACAAGTTGACCTACAAGTTCCACCCACCCCAGCGGGGCGATGTGGTGGTCTTCCACTTTCCCAAGGACCCCAGCCGGGATTTCATCAAGCGGGTGATCGGACTGCCGGGGGAGCGGGTGGAGATCCGCGCCGGACGGGTCTTCATCAATGGGCAGCCCCTCTACGAACCCTACATCACCAGCCCGGCCACCTATTCGGGGAGCTGGACCCTGGGTCCCGACGAGTACTTCGTCCTGGGGGACAACCGGCGCAACTCCAGCGATTCCCACAACGGCTGGCTGCTGCCCCGGGACCAGATCGTAGGCAAGGCCTGGCTCTCCTACTGGCCACCCTCCCGCTGGGGGCTGGTGGCCCACTACCGGTTCCCTGTGGATGTTCAGAGCCCGGTGGCGCCCGAGGGGACGACAGAATAGGAGCGATGCCCAGAATGGACGCGGAAGCGCTGGCGCGGATGATAGACCACACGCTGCTGAAGCCCGAGGCGACGCCGAAGCAGGTCATTCGGCTCTGCGAGGAGGCCCGGACCTACCGCTTCGCCGCCGTCTGCGTGAACCCCGTCTACGTGCGGCTGGCCGTGCGCATGCTGGAGGACACGGAGATCGCCATCTGCAGCGTGGTCGGGTTTCCACTGGGGGCCACGATGCCTTCGGTGAAGCGCTACGAGGCGGAGCAGGTGCTCCAGGAGGGGGCGACCGAGGTGGATATGGTGCTGCAAATAGGCGCCCTCAAGGCGGGCGACGACGAGATGGTGCGTGACGAGATCGCGGCCATCGCGGAGCTCTGCCACGCCTATCGCGCCCTCTGCAAGGTGATCATCGAGGCAGCCCTGCTCACCGATGAGGAGAAGATCCGAGCCTGTCGGCTGGCTCAGGCGGCCGGTGCGGATTTCGTGAAGACCTCCACCGGCTTCGGCCCTGGAGGGGCCACCGTCCACGATGTGGCGTTGATGCGCCGGACGGTGGGGCCCCAGATGGGGGTCAAGGCCGCCGGAGGGATCCGAGATTACACGACAGCTCAGGCGATGATTGCGGCCGGGGCGACCCGCCTGGGAGCCAGCGCCGGCGTTCAGATCGTCCGGGAGGCGAGGAAGGAGGAGGAAGCAGGTTGATGGAACTTTGTCCCGTCTGTCGCATCGGCGCGATGCGCCCTACCCGAGCCACCTACGCCCGCTGGCACGGTGGGCAGTTCGTCCTTCTGCCCGGAGTGCCTGCCTGGCGGTGTGACTACTGTGGCGACCTGGTCTACGACGAGACCACGCTGACCCGGCTGATCGCCCTGTTGGGGCCGCCGGACAGCGGCGAGAACGAGCCGGCTCTCTATCGAGACCGGCACCAAGGTGGCTACGGTGACTTCTTGGAGGACCGGGACCGCAGGAGGGTGTGATGAACCTGTGGCATGAGCTTTCCCCCGGCCCCAACGCGCCGGACATCGTCTACGTCATCGTGGAGATCCCCAAGGGGAGCCGTAACAAGTACGAGTACGACAAGGACCTGGGCCTCTTGCGCCTTGATCGGGTCCTCTACTCTTCCCTCCACTACCCGGGGGACTATGGGTTGATCCCACAGACCTATTACGACGATGGGGATCCATTGGACATCTTGGTGATGACCAACTCCCCGACCTTCTCAGGATGTCTGCTGGAGGCACGTCCTATCGGCCTCTTTCGAATGCTGGACAAGGGATTGCCCGACGACAAGGTGTTGGCGGTGCTCGAGCATGATCCCTTCTTCGCCGACTACCACGACATCACGGACATCCCCCAGCACTTTCTGGCCGAGATGGCCCATTTCTTCTCGGTCTACAAGGACCTGGAGGGTGTGCACACGGAGCCGCTGGGATGGGAGCCGGCGGCTGCGGCCCGTCAAGCCATCCGCCATGCCATCCGTCTTTACCAGGTGAAGTTCCGCGAGGCCCCGGCAGGCGAGGTGATTCATACAACCTGACACCAATGGCAGATAAAAGAATGACGGGGGCTGCGACAATCCTGGCTGCTGACGACACCCAAGAGGAGACGGACATCCTGCACGACTTCCTCTCTGCCCTGGGTTACAACGTCCTGGTTGCGCACGACGGCCTGGAGACCTTGACCAAGGTCCGCCTCTTCCACCCGGACCTCTTGCTCCTGGACATCCATATGCCGGGGATGGATGGGTTCGAGGTCTGCCGCCGGCTCAAGGCCGATCCGCTCACCGCCGATATTCCTGTGTTGATGGTCACGGGCCTGCGGGACCTGCGTGATCGGGTGAAAGGGCTGGGGGTGGGGGCCGACGACTACATTATCAAGCCCTTCGATTTCGAAGAGTTGGCGGCCCGCATCGCTGCTCGGCTGCGGGCGAAGCAAGAGGCCGACCGATTGCGGCTGGAGCAGGCTCGGACCCGGGAGGTGCTCCAGCGCTACCTGGCTCAGCCCGTCGTCGAGACGATCCTCAAC
>WFUY01000053.1 GCA_015484715.1 Thermoflexales bacterium
GGGCGGACCCCGTCAGCGTGACCAGCAGCAAGTTGATGACGGCACTGGCCAGCCGCCAAGCTCCGGGCCGGTCACCTCGGGCCAGGTAGCCGGTGAAAGTGGGGATGAAGGCGGAGCCGAGGGCTCCGCCGGCCATCAACTGAAAGATGAGATCGGGGATGCGGAAGGCAGCCAGGTAGGCGTCCAGGTCGGCGCTGGTGCCGAAGTAGAGGCCGATCACCCGCTGCCGGACCAGCCCCAAGAGCCGACTGAGGATGAAGGCGGTCATCACCACCGTTGCCGCCCGGACGATCTGGCGTCTGTCCTCTTCCGCAGAAGTCACCGCAGGGTCCCCAGGCACGAGGCCGTCCAACGGTGGGCCCCGGAGCGCCTACGGATCCGCTGCCCCTTCGGTGCTCTCCGGCAGCGGGATACTACCCTGGATCATTCGGGCGATGGTCGGCCTGAGCTGCTCATACTCCCCTTCCGCGTAGACGTGAAGCTCCAGGCGACGGATGCCCAAGGTCTGTTTGACCAGGGCGTAGGCGTCTTCGCGGGGCTCCCCTTCACAAACGTTCGGGAGTTCAACTTCACGGACAGCGATTACGTCCCCTTCGCATAAGCGCCAAACGGCACGACCTGCTTCAAAGGACGTTCCTCCCGCAAGGGCGGGATGCGCTAGCGCAACGGGGCCAGGACCTCCCCACGCTGGAAGGGTGGATCAAAGATTTGCATCCCCTTCCTCAGCGTCCTGGTGGGAAGAGGGCGACTTCATCTCCCGCCTCGACGGGGGCCTCAAAACCGCCGTTGTAGTTCAGGTCGCGCCCGTTGCGCAGCACCCGCCACGACTTGCGGGGCACGTAGACTTCCGTCAGCTCCAGCCAGAGCGACTCTCCTTCCTCCAGGGGCTCGGGATGGGCCTCTAGGGCCTCGTGGCGGGCCTCCGGGTAGTAGTTGAAGAACTTGCGTAGCACGTCGGCCACCCGGGCGTTCGGGCCGGTGCGGATGACCATCTCCTGGCGGCCGACGAGGGAGCGCAACCGTCCGAAGAGGGTAACCCGCACCGGGTTGGGGCCTTCATCCACCGCCCGCGCCACTTGATAGCCCATCAGCATCATGTCCAGGTGCATGGTCAGCACTTTGTTCCAGCCAGCCAGGGCTCGGGCGATCAGACCGGCGTCGGAGATGTGGGCCTGGATGGTGGCGGCGAAGTCGGCCTGCACCCGGCTGACGGCCCCGGTGACGAAGATGTCGGGGACGTGGATGCGGCGGGGGCCGTGGCCAGCGTGGACCTTACCGGCGTAGAACATGTAACGGGCCATATCGTCGCTCAGGTCCAGCCCCAGCAACCGAGCCAGCCAGATGGTGAAGAAGCGACGTCGTTCCTCCAGGTGCTCTTCGTCAATGCCGTCCTCCCAGCCCAGCACCGCCGCCGTCTCCGGGAAGCGGGCCAGGTAGTCATAGTTCTCCTTCACCAGGTCGGGCCCGCGTCGAAAGAGAGGCTCCACCGTTGCAGCCATAGCCTCCAGGTCGCTCTCCCCCAACTCCAAGTAACTGCGCATCAAGGCCCAACGCTCCTCTGGCGTGGGCATCAACCCCCGCAGTTCCATTGAGCCTCTTCCGCGTCCGTTGTTGCCCATAGGTGTTTCCCTCCTTCATTCTGCAATTCGTAAGCGACCCGTTTCATTGTAGCACAGTTCTATCGCCCGGACAACTCCTGGTGATCCTGTCCCGGCGGACACCCATAGGTGAGCGAGGGAACGGTAGGAAAGCGACGGCGAGAACGGGCCGGGACGACCCACCCCTGCCAGACCCCCAGCCAAGCGGTGAGGCCGAAGCCTACCGCGTAGAGGGCCAGGAAGGGCAGCGCGTACCCGTTGCCGCTCCGCCAGGCGACCGCCATCGTCAGCAGCGCGTAGAGGCTCAACAACACCTCCCCCACCACCGTCCAGTCCACGGAGAGCCGGTAGTCGCTGCGCTCCCAACGGCCTTGCCCTCCCTCCAGGCGGAACTTGGGCGTGCGGGCGAACCCGCTGGGGCGTCGGAGCAGGGCCTGGAGGGCGGCCTGGGTGTTGTTCAGCGCGATGCCGGTCCCCAGCAGGGCCAACAGGGGAAAGTAGGCCAGACGACGGGGCCAGTCCCGGTGCAGGGCCACCTGGGCAAGGGCGTAGACCAGCGGCGGACCAAGGCTGGCGAAGCCCAGGTAGGCCATCGCCATCGGCAGGCGAACCTCTCCGGCGTATCGGAAGAGGGGAAGCGCCGTCAGCAACAACAACAGCATCAGCGGATGGGCCAGGTAGCTACTCAGATGCAGCATCGCCCCGATCTTCTGAGACAGGGTGAGCCGGGAAGTGAGGAGAGAGGGGGTCAGTTTGAGCAGGCACTGGATGGACCCTTTGGCCCATCGGAACTGCTGCCGTTTGAGGGCCGCCAGTTGGGGCGGCAGTTCGGCAGGAACGGCCACCCAGGGCAGGTAGAGGCAGCGCCAGCCAGCCAACTGAGCCCGATAGCTCAAGTCCAGGTCCTCCGAGAGGGTGTCTGTCTGCCACCCCCCGCTCTCCTCAATGCAACGCCGTCGCCAGACGCCGGCAGTGCCGTTGAAGTTCATCAGCAGCCCGTGGCGGTTGCGGGCCGTCTGCTCTACGATGAAATGGCCATCCAGGGCCAGCGCCTGGGCACGGGTGAGAGGGGAGTACTCGGCGTTCAGGTGGTCCCACCGGGCCTGAAC
>WFUY01000054.1 GCA_015484715.1 Thermoflexales bacterium
CTCTATGGCCACGTGGAGGTGGAGTTGGAGCGGATCGCCGGCGTGCTCCGCTGGGCCGTCCGGGAGATGGACGAACGGTACAAGCGCTTCGCTGCCGTCGAGGCCCGCCACCTGGGGGATTACAACCGCAAGATGCGCCGCCGCCGCCGTCCGCCCCTGCCCCGCATCGTCATCCTGGTGGATGAGTTGGCCGACCTGATGATGATGGCTCCTCAGGAGACGGAACACGCCCTGACTCGCCTGGCCCAGATGGCCCGCGCCACCGGCATCCACCTGGTCGTCGCCACCCAGCGTCCCAGCACCGACGTGGTCACCGGCCTCATCAAGGCCAACTTCCCGGCCCGCATCTCCTTCGCCGTTGCCAGTCAGGTGGACTCCCGAGTAATCCTGGACACGGTGGGGGCGGAGCAGTTGCTGGGGCGGGGGGATATGCTCTTCCTGAACCCAGAGTTGGGCCATCCGGTGCGCCTCCAAGGCTGCTTCGTCTCCGACCGGGAGATCGAGGCGGTGGTGAGCTATTGGCGGACCCACTGGGATCGGGAGGAGGAAGAGGCCCCGTGGGAGGAGTGGCTGCGTCGGCATGCCGCCCCCGGCGAACGACGGGATGACTTGCTGGAGGCCGCCATCGCCCTCGTCCGGGAGACCGGCGGTGCCTCCACTTCTCTCCTCCAGCGCCGGCTGCGCATCGGCTATCCGCGAGCAGCCCGACTGATGGATGAACTGGAGGCGATGGGCATCATCGGCCCGCCGGAGGCGGGAGGACGCCTGCGCGAGGTCTTGGACGATCGGCAGGGCGGGGGAGGTGGGGGATGATCCTGGTGGGCACCAGCGGCTTCAGCTACAAGGATTGGATCGGCCCCGTCTACCCCGAGAAGTTGCCCCGAGCCGAGTGGCTCTCCTTCTATGCCCGGAAGTTTCCCACCTGCGAGTTGAACTTCAGCTTCTACACCATCCCCAATGCCCGCACCTTGGCCCGGATGGCCGAGAAGGTCCCACCGGGCTTCCTCTTTTCCCTCAAAGCCTATCGAGGGATCACCCACGAGCGCGAAGAAGACCTTCGGCCAATGATCGCCGACTTCAAAGGGGCGCTCCAGCCGCTTATCGAGGCCGAAAAGTTCGCCTGCGTCCTCGTCCAATTCCCCTACGCCTTTCGAGCCACCGAGGAGAACCGGGACTACCTGCGTCGAATCCGGGAGGAATTCGACGACCTTCCCCTCGTCGTGGAGTTCCGCCGGCGGGAGTGGGTCACAGAGGCCACCTTCGACCTGCTGCGGGAGTTGCAGATGGGCTTCTGCTGCGTGGACCAACCCCGGTTCCAAAGCCTGATTCCCCCCATCGCCGTTGTCACCGCCCCCATCGCCTACGTCCGCTTTCACGGGCGGAATGCCGAGAAATGGTGGAACCACCAGGAGGCTTGGGAGCGTTACGACTATCGGTACACCGAGGAGGAGCTTCAGGAATGGGTGCCCAAGATCCGGCGGATGGATCAGGAAGCCTCCCTCACCCTGGCCTACGCCAACAACCATTGGCAAGGGCAGGCCGTGAGCACCGCCGGGATGCTCCAGCGGCTCCTGGAGGAGGCAGTGTGATCTCGGCGCTAGCTTGTTCGCCGGGCTGATGGTATAATACGGTCTGGAAGGAGGACCCTGACAGCACGGCTCAGGCTGTGGATTTGCTTCCTCGCTGATTTGCCCTGACAGGAGGCCGTCGAGATGTCTGGACACAGCAAATGGTCAACCATCAAGCGCAAAAAGGCGGCAGAGGATGCCAAGCGGGGCAAGCTCTTTACCCGCCTGGCTCGCGAGATCACCGTGGCGGCCCGGGAGGGGGGTGGGGACCCTGATGCCAACATCCGGTTGCGGCTGGCCATTGAGAAGGCCAAAGCCGGCAATATGCCCAAGGAGAACATCGAAAGGGCTATCCAACGGGGAACCGGCGGGGGTAAGGATGCTGCGGCCCTGGAAGAGGTGACGTATGAGGGGTACGCACCTCACGGAGTCGCTTTGCTGGTCCACGCCCTGACCGACAATCGGAACCGGACGGTGGCCGAGGTGCGCCGGATCTTCAACCGGCGCGGAGGGACGATGGCCGAGGCCGGCGCTGTCCTCTGGCAGTTCGACCGCAAAGGGTACATCGCCATCGAGCCCAATGGCGTGGACCCCGATGAGGTCTTCGAGATCGCCGTGGAGGCCGGCGCGGAGGACATCGTCATCAGCGACAGCCTGATCGAGATCTACGCAGAGCCTGAGGACTTCCAGCAGGTCCGGGAGGCGCTGCAGGCGCAAGGGTTGACCATGGCCACGGCAGAACTGGCGATGGTGCCCAAGGTCACCATCCAGCTCGGGCCAGAAGAGACGATGCAAGTGATGGAGGTCATCGAGGCCCTGGAGGAGCTGGACGACGTTCAGCAGGTCTACTCCAACCTGGACATCCCCGACGAGGTCCTGGCCCGGTACGAGGCGCGATAGCGGTGTTGGTGTTGGGGATTGACCCCGGCCTGGCCACCACAGGCTACGGGTTGGTGCGGGAGAAGGATGGTGAGCTGAGAGCCATCGCCTACGGCGTGATCACCACGTCGGCGTCCCTACCGCTCCCCCGCCGTCTGCAGCGTCTATATCGGGAACTGAAGGCGCTGATCGAGACCTACCGGCCTCGGGCCGGTGCTCTGGAAACCCTCTTCTTTGGCCGCAACGTGCGCACGGCGATGACCGTGGGACAGGCACGGGGCGTCGCCCTGTTGGCCCTGGCCGACGCCAACCTTCCGGTGAGCGAGTACACCCCGCTGGCGGTGAAACAGGCGGTCGTGGGCTATGGCAGGGCGGACAAGCGGCAGGTCCAGGAGATGGTGCGCGCGCTCCTGGGATTGGAGGAACGCCCCCGTCCCGATGATGCCGCCGATGCCCTGGCTGTGGCTATCTGCCACCTGCACAGCGCCCGACTGCAGGCGTGGGTGGACGAGGAGGGAGAGGCCCGATGATCGCCACCCTGCGCGGGACGATCACGGCCGTGGGCACCGATTACCTGGTCGTGGAGACCGGGGGGATCGGCTGGCGGGTGATGGTGCCCAGCAGCGTCGTCCAGGAAGCGGGGGGCGTTGGACAGCCCATCACCCTCTTCACCCATCTGGTCGTCCGGGAGAACGAACTCTCCCTCTACGGCTGCTCCAGCCCAGAGATGCTGGAGTTCTTCCGGCTGTTGCTGGAGGTCTCGGGGGTAGGCCCCCGGCTGGCCCTGGCCATCCTCTCCGCCCTCTCCCCCGATGCCGTGCGCCAGGCGGTGCTGCGGGAGCAGCCCGAGCTGCTCACCCGGGTGCCGGGAGTGGGGCGCAAGACGGCCCGGCGCATCGTCTTTCAGCTAAAGGAAAAGCTGGCTGCCGAAGGGGTGCCCGCCGCTGGCCCTCCCTTGCGGGAGTCGGACGCAGAAGTCATTGCGGCTCTTACCGCCCTGGGCTATAGCGTCGTGGAAGCGCAGACGGCCCTCCAGAGCCTGCCGGACGAGGAGATGCCGCTGGAGGAGCGAATCCGTCAGGCCCTGGCCTATTTTGCGGCCCAGGGGAGAGGTTGAGGCCGGTTACAGGTAGTACCTTGCTCAGATTGACATAAGCCGGGAAGCATGCTAGGATGACCAAAGGCGCGGTGTTGGCATAAACACCTTGGATGCCAGGTGATATGGCCGAACGGGAACAAACCTCGGGTGAACGCAAGAGCGTGTGGGTGGGAGTGCGCGAGTGGATCGCCAGCATCCGCGCTCGTATCATCCTCCCTTACCTCATCCTGACCCTCTTGGTGGCCGTCATCGGTACCGCCGTCACCCAATTCCTCGTCGCCGGCTCCCACGCCGAGCGGCTGCACAACCAGTTGAGAGACGCCGCCCAGGTCACCCTCGGTGGCGTGGCCGAATTCGAAGACGAACAGCTTGCCCTGCTCCGCCAACTGGCCTACGCGGAGAACCTGCCCCAGGCCCTGGCCCGGCGGGACACCGCCGCCCTGGATGTCCTGGCCCAGGCCATCATCGCCAACTCCGACACCGGCGAGAGCTACATCCTCTTCCTGGACGAGCAGGGTGAACTGGTGCTGGGCTACGAGCGAGACCCGGTCCGGCGAGCAGAGCTGCGCGTACTGCCGGCGGTAGGCCCCATCAGCCTGACCGACACCCCCTTCGTGCGCAAGGTCCTTCAG
>WFUY01000055.1 GCA_015484715.1 Thermoflexales bacterium
CCCCAGCACCTCACCCCTCAGCACCTCGTTGCCTCCCTTCCCCTTTACTCCAGCCGTCGGCGCAGGACGGTGAGGGTCAACAGGTTGATCACCACCCCCAGCCCGGCCAGGGCCAGCAGTTCCCGCCAGAAGACCTCCACGCCCGCTCCCTTGAGCAGGATGCTGCGCAGGATGATGAGCCAGTGCTTGATGGGCACCAGGTTGGCCGCGTTGCGCAGCAGCCAGGGCATGTTCTCCACCGGCGAGGCGTAGCCGGAGAAGATCATCTCCCCCATCATCAGGGAGAAGACGAGGAGCAACGCCTGCCACTGGGTGCGGGAGATGGCCGAGATCATCAGCCCCCACCCGATCTCGACGAGGAGGTAGAAGAGAGCGATGGTCAGCAGCAAGGCAAAGGAACCCCGCATCGGGATGTGGAAGAGGTAGAGCACCAAGCCCAGCATCAGGAGGAAGTCCACGTAGGCCAGGACGATGGCCGGCACCGCCTTGCCGATCACCAGCTCGATCCCCCGCATCGGCGTCACCAGGAGTTGCTCCAGCGTCCCCAGCTCCCGCTCGCGGGCAATGCCCAGCGAGGAGATCATCAGGGCCACACCGATGAGCATAAAGCCCAGTTCCGAGGGCACCTCGTAGTAGGAGAGCTTCAGCGCCTCGTTGAACCAGGTCCGTACCCGCAGCTCCAGCGCCGGCAGCGGGACCGAGAGGGCCGCGACCTGGCCCCGCCGGGTCTCCATTTGCGTCTGGGCGTAACTCCCCACCACCCCTTCGGCGCTCAGGAGGGCGGTCTGGGCCACGCTCGCCTCCGCGCCGTCCAGGATGACCTGGACATAGGCCGGGCCACGCGCCGGGTCATCCAGCCGCTCCTGGAAGTCGGGCGGGATGAGGACGGCGACCGGCGTCCTCCCCCGCTCCACCAGGTCCTGGGCCGCCTCCACGTCGTCGGGGTAAAAGCGGGGGTCGAAGGTCCGGCTGTTGTCCAGGGCCTGGACCAACGACCGGCTGGCCGGCGAGCGGTCCAGGTCCACGATGGCCGTGGGAATCCGCTCGATCTCGCCCGAGGTCGCCCAGGCGACCAGGACCAACTCCATCACCGGCCCCAGCGTGATGAAGAGGACGAGGAGGCGGTCCCGCCAGAGCTGGATCAACTCCTTGACGATGAGGTTCCAGACGCGGTAGCCCATCGTTACCCCAACCGCTTGCGGAAGAGCAGGACGGCCATGCTCAGGAAGAGGAATCCCATCACCAGCAAGGCCAGCGCGTAGGGCCAGAGCAGCGCCATCCCCTGCCCCTTCAGGAAGATGCCCCGGCCGATGAAGACATAGTGGGTCGTCGGCACCATGAAGGCTTCTATCTTCATCATCGGCTCCATACTGAAGATGGGGTAGAAGATGCCGGAGAGGAAGAGACCGGGGAAGAAGAAGATCATCACGGCGCCGATTTGGGCGGCCTGCTGGGTGCCGGTAAGGGCCGAGATGATGAGGGCGATGGCCATCGTCGCCAGGAAGAAGTCGGCCGAGAGGAGCAGGTAGAGGCCCAAGCTCCCCCGGAAGGGGGAACCGAACCAGAAGACGGCTACGGCAGTGCAGAGCAGGGTGCTGAGCATCCCGCTGACGATGTAGGGGACCAGCTTGCCGACGATCAGTTCGGCGCGGCGGATGGGGGAGGCGACGAGTTGCTCAAAGGTGCCCTGTTCCTTCTCCCGCACCAGGGCGGTGGTGGCGGCGACGGCCGGCATCCCCAGAACGACGGCGATGAAGGCCGGCAGGAGCCCGAAGAGCAGCTTCAGGGTCGGGTTGTACCAGACGCGGAGGCGCAGTTCCACAGGCAGCAGGCCGCTCTGGTGAGCCGGCAGGCCGGCCCGTGCCAGCGTCCGGGCGGCCAGGTGGGCGATGAAGCGTTGACTGTAGCCGCTGATGTGGGCCAAGGCCACGTTGGCCGCGTTGGGATCGGTGCCCTCGACCAGCACCTGGAGGGCGGGTTGGCGTCCGGCCCGCAGGTCCGCCTCGAAGCCGGCCGGGATGATCACCGCCGCCTTGGCCTGGCCGTGCAGCAGCCAGCGCTTGACCTGGACGTAATCGTCCGCCCGATAGCGCACCACCACGTCGCCGCTGGCCCCCAGCCCTTGGACGTACTGGCGGGAGAGGAGGGTCCGATCCCCGTCCAGCACGGCCACGGCCACCTCCCGCACCTGGACGGAGAGGGTGTAGGCCAGGGCCACCAGCAGGAAGGCGGGCGAGAGCAACGTCAGAGAGAAGGCGGTCCGGTCCCGCAGGACGTGCCAGCTCTCCTTGCGCATCACCGCCAAGGTCCGCCGCAGGTTCATCGCCCCCCTCTACCCCTTGGCCCGACGCAGGAGCCAGAGGATGATGAGGGAGAGGCCCAAGGGATCTGCGAGAGCCGTGCCCAGCTTCAACGGACCGGTGAAGCCCAGGGCCGGCAGAATCCACGCCCACTCCGCCACACCCAGGAGGACGGCGGCGAG
>WFUY01000056.1 GCA_015484715.1 Thermoflexales bacterium
GAGTGCGGCCGCGGTGGCCGCCGATGAATGTTTGGGGGCGCTGGGGACGGACACCGGCGGGAGCGTCCGCCAGCCGGCCGCCCTCTGCGGCGTCGTCGGCCTCAAACCCACCTACGGGCGGGTCTCCCGCTACGGCCTCGTCGCCTTCGCCTCCTCCCTGGACCAGATCGGCGTGCTGACCAAGGACGTGCTGGACGCCGCCCTGCTCTTGGGCGTCATCGCCGGCCACGATCCCAACGACGCCACCTCCCTGGACAAGCCGGTGCCCGACTACGTGGACGCCCTGCGGAGGAGTCCGGAGGGGCTGGAGGGCCTCCGCATCGGCGTGCCCCGGGAGTACTTCATCGAGGGGATGCAGCCTGAAGTCGAAGAGGCGGTGCGGGCCGCCCTGGACGTGCTGGCCGATCTGGGGGCCGAGGTCCGAGAGGTCGGCTTGCCCCATACCGACTACGCCCTCCCGGTTTACTACCTCATCGCCCCGGCCGAGGCCAGCGCCAACCTGGCCCGCTACGACGGCGTGCGCTACGGTCTGCGGGTGGAGGCGGAGGATATGTGGGAGACCTACCGTCAGACGCGAGGCCGGGGGTTCGGGGCCGAGGTCAAGCGGCGGATTATGCTGGGCACCTACGCCCTCTCGGCCGGCTACTACGACGCCTACTACCTGCGGGCGCAGAAGGTGCGCACCCTCATCAAGGGGGACTTCGACCGAGCCTTCCGGCAGGTGGACGTCATCGTGGCCCCGGTCACGCCGACCACCGCCTTCCGCATCGGCGAGAAGGTGGACGACCCGCTCCAGATGTACCTCTCCGACGTCTTCACCCTCTCGATGAACCTGGCCGGCATCGGCGGGGTGAGCCTCCCTTGCGGCTTCGACCGGCAGGGGTTGCCCATCGGAATGCAGGTGATGGGGCCGGCCCTGGGGGAAGAGGTCGTCCTGCGGGTCGCCTACGCCTATCAGCAGGCCACGGACTGGCATACCCGGAGGCCTCCCCTATGAGCGCCGAGACCGATGCCCGAGTCTGGCTGGAGTACGCCGAGGCCGACCGCCACAGCGCTTACAGCGCCCTCGCCGTCGCCGATTATCGAGACGTGGCCTTCCACTGCCAGCAGGCCGTGGAGAAACTCCTGAAAGCCCTTATCGTCCAGCAGACAGGCCGTCGGCCTCCTTATCTGCACAACCTATGGCAGCTATGGCAGCACGTCTCTGGCATCGCCTGTCCGCCAGACCTCCAGGAAGCTATGGCAGCCCTTAACCCCCATTACTTTCTTACCCGGTATCCCGGTGTGGACGTTGAATACGACGAGGAAGCTGCTCACGAGATTTTGGAACGTATGGAACGCATATGGGCATGGCTTATGCAGATCGTGAACTCTTGGAGCGAATAGAGCGCTACCTAGACTTTGTAAGGCGCTACGTGCGCGTGGATCGGGCGCTCCTGTACGGATCATACGCCTATGGCACCCCCCATTTTCGCAGTGACATAGACTTGGTGGTCCTATCGCCCGAGTTCGCCCAGATGGACCGCCGACGACGACAGGAGCAACTCGCCATTTGGGCCTGGCAGGCTGGGGTAGGGGAAATCGAAGCCCTGGGGCTGACGCCGGAGGAGTTCCAGGAGGCCAGCCCCCTGAGCCTGCTCGGCGAGGTGCGGGAAAAAGGGATTGTCGTCTACGACGCCCGTCACCCGGAGCGCTCTCCGGCCCTGGCCCTGCGGGAGGGTCGGGTGGCCTACCGCGAACAGGAGGCAGACGATGCCGACGGCGTTGGAACTGACCCGTAGATAAGCACCAATCCACGAGATCACAGATCACATCGCAAGGGAGACATCACAAGGAGACATACTATGGAGCAGATTCTTCAAGACCTCATCACCCTCACCGGCCTTTCCGAGCAGGACAGCCAGATCTTGCGCGAATCCGCCCCGCAAACCGAGAAATGGGCGGACGAGATCGTGAAGGCATTCTACGACACCCTGTTTGCCTATGAACCCACAGCAAGGGTCTTCAAGGAAGGCGAGCGCCCCGAACGGGAGATCACCTTGCGGAATTGGTATCTGACCGTGGTGAGAGGCGATCTCTCGCCCGAATTCTGGCGATGGCAATGGATCGTAGGACTGGTGCACATTCCTCGCGGTATTTCAAACCCCTTTATGTTCGGGATGATGAGCCGTGTTCAACAGATCTTTCTCCACAAGTGCCTTCAGGAGTTCGATCCTCCTCAGGCTGAAAAGGTCTACAGCGCCTTCAAGCGGGTCACCGATGTCGTGGCAGGGCTGATCGCAGAGGGATACTTCCAGAACTATATCATAGCGATGGAACGTGTGGCAGGGTTCCGTAAATCGCTGATCGAGCGAATGCTGGATATGGAGATTCACAAGATGTTGTCCGAGGCACGGGCCAACCGGGAATCGGGCCGGCCGACCACTGCACCTTGATCGCCCGGTGGCTCCGCCTCAGTGTACAGCTTGTACAGCCGGCTGACACACTCATCCTGTCAAGGACGGCGCGATGTTACTCATCCTTTTTCTGATCGCCTTGACCTCCCTGATCCTCATCGCAGGCTGGTTTCTCTACCGCCGATGGCTCCCCTCCCTCTTCCTGGGAGGGGAGTTTCCACGGGCTCGGATCCTCCCCCGGCCACCAGGGCCGATCCTCCTAGACAACGTGACGGTGCTTGACGGTCAGAATCCGCCCCTCTATGGTGCTCGCCTCCTCATCGAGGGGGGTGACCTTATCGGCTACGGTCCCAAGGATGACGTTCCTGTTCCCGACGGAGCCCACGTCATTGACGGTCAGGGGGGTACCGTCCTGCCGGGCCTCTTCGACTGCCACGTCCACCTGGCCCTTAACGGCCTTCTGGAGACCTACCCGGACCTGCGCGACCGGCTGAAGCGCCGGCTGGCCCGCAACGCCTGGTTGACGCTGCGCAGCGGCGTGACGACGGTCCGCAACATGCCCGGCTACGGCTACAGCGGCCTGGACCTGGAACGGGTCATCCGGGAGCAACGACTGCGAGGACCACGCTTGCTCAACGCCGGCCCGGCCCTCACGATGCGCGGCGGCTATTTCGGCCACCCTGCCCACGGCCTGCTGCTCTCCTCCCACACCAACCTGGAGGAGATCATCGCCCAACTGGCCGGACAAGGCGTCCGATTCCTCAAAACCATTGCGCCGGGGGAGGATCTCTTCGGACAAGTCCTGCCCGCTCTCCCCCCTCCGCTGCTCCAGACCCTCGTCCAGACCGCCCATCGCCACGGCCTTCCCGTCGCCTTCCACACCCACCAGCCGGAAGGGGTGCAGATTGCCCTGAACCTGGGCGGCGATTCCCTGGAGCACGCGCTGACCTGGCCCGGCACCCTGGGGGATGCCACTTGGGAGCAGATGGCCCGTCAGGGGACCACCCTGGTCCCCACCCTCTACGCCTACCGCCACCTCATCGAGGTGCTCCGGGACCCCTCGCGTCTGGACGATCCCCTCCTGGTCCGGCTCTTCGGGCCAAGCTTCGCAGCCGTTCGACGTCAAGCTCTCCGCTGGCAGCGTGATCACCGCTACCAGGAGGCGGTGCGCCGACTGGCCGAGCACCTAGAGACGACGACGCGGCTCAACCTCCAGACGGCCCGCACCTACGGGATTCGCATTGCCGCCGGCACCAACGGCGGGATGATGCTGATGCCCCACGGGATGATCGCCCGCGAGCTGGCGACCTACGTCGAGTACGGCCTCTCCCCCTACGAAGCGATCCAGACCGCCACCCGCAATGCCGCCGAGCTCTGTGGCCTGGCCGACCGGCTGGGCACCCTGGCCCCGGCACGACCGGCCGACCTCATCATCGTCGCCGGTGATCCCCTCCACGACATCACGGCCCTGGAGCGGGTGACCCTTGTGATGAAGAACGGCATCATCGAGTACCAGAAGGCCGGGAAAGCGCCAGGAGGGTCTCGGTGATCCGCATCGGCCTCATCTCGGACACCCACATTCCCCACCGGCTGGCCGCCCTGCCTCCCGCCGTCTTCGAGAAACTGGCCGGCGTGGACCTGATCCTCCACGCTGGCGACGTGGACGACCTGAAGGTGCTGGCCCAGCTTGGCCGGATCGCCCCCACCCTCGGTGTGCGGGGCAACGTCCACTTCCAGGCCCTCGCTCCCAACGATCGGGCCCTCC
>WFUY01000057.1 GCA_015484715.1 Thermoflexales bacterium
CATCGGGACTGAAAGCGCCCTCGACCGGTGACCTGCGGGAGGGTAGGCTGGATAGATAACGCTGGCGAGGAGTGGAACCGGTGAAGGATAGGATTACACAGACCTTTATCTCGTCTAGAGACAGCCTGACGGCGTTGGAGGAAGGGCTGAAAAGCCTCGCTGCGGGGCTAACCCAGCAACGGGCCACACTGGAGCACTTTGGAACGGCCCGCCCCGGTACTCCGCTCGCCCGATTGCAGTCCGCCGTCGTGTTGATGGAGCAGTTGCTTCCCCAGATGGAGAAGGCGCTGCGGCGTCTTCAAAAAGCGGTGGACGAGCAGGAGCGAGAGCGGGAGGAACTGGAAGCCCTCTTCCACGTCAGCGGCATTGTCAACTCCACCCTGGATCTCTCGGAGGTCCTCAACTACGTGATGGACCAGATCATCGAGCTGACGGGGGCAGAGCGGAGCTTCCTGATGCTCATTAACGAGGAAACGGGGACGATGGAGTTCAAGGTTGCTCGCAATATGGATCGGGAGACGATCAGCGGCTCCTCCTTCGAGATCAGCCGGACCATCGTCCACAAGGTGGCTCAGGAAGGGGAGCCCATCGTCACCACCAACGCGCAGATGGATCCCCGCTTCAGCGCTCAGGAGAGCGTGGTTAGCTACAGCTTGCGCTCGATCCTATGCGTTCCCCTGAAGGTGAAGGACAAGATCACCGGGGTGATCTACGCCGACAACCGCATCAAGGCGGGCCTCTTCACCGACCGGGATCGGGACCTGCTGGCGGCCTTCGCCAATCAGGCGGCGGTGGCCATCGAAAATGCCCGCCTCTTCGAGAGCGTGGCCAACGCCAAGCGGCTGATGGACAACATCTTCGCCTCCATCACCAGCGGCGTGATCACCACCGATGTCCAGGATCAGATCACCCTCTTCAATCGGGCGGCCGAGCGCATCTTGAAGCTGTCGGCCGGGAAGGCGATTGGGCGTCCGCTGCCGGCGGTGCTCCCTCCCCCTCTCCAACCGGTGCTGGTTCCCATCGTGCGGCGGGTACGGGAGCGAGAGGAGTTCGTCATCGCTCAGGAGTTCGAGCCCGAGGTGCCGGGGCGAGGCCAGGTCAACCTGAGCATTACGGCGTCTCCGCTGAAGGACGCCAACGATGAGACGCAGGGTGTGGCCATTGTCGTGGATGACCTGACGGAACGGCGACGGCTGGAGGCCAAAGAGCGGTTCATCCGCGAGACCTTCAAGCGGTACGTGGCCCCGGCCGTCGTCGAGCGGTTGATTGAGGACCCGGACAGCCTGAAGCTGGGGGGGCGGCGGCAGGAGATCACCATCTTCTTCGCCGACATCCGGGGCTTTACCTCGTTCAGCGAGCGGCACGACCCGGAGACGCTGGTGGAGATCCTGAACAAGTACCTGGCCATCGGAGCCGAGGCGGTGTTGCAGGAAGAGGGGACGTTGGACAAGTTTATGGGCGATGCGGTGATGGCCTTCTTCAACGCTCCCCTGCCCCAGCCGGACCACACGCTCCGGGCGGTGCGGGCGGCCCTGGCGATGCGGGAGAGGATCCGGGCCCACCACGAGACGGTAGAGCCTCAGTACCGTTTGAGCTACGGCGTGGGCATCAACGTGGGCGAGGCGGTGGTGGGCAACGTGGGAACGGCCCAACAGCTCAACTACACCGCCATCGGCGATGCGGTGAACTTGGCCAAGCGGCTCCAGGAGAACGCCCGGCCCAACCAGATCCTGCTCAGCCACGCTGCCTACGAGCGGGTGAAGGATTACGTCGAGGTGAAGGTCCTGCCGCCCATCCGGGTCAAGGGGCGGCAGGCGACAGAGCAGCTTTACGAGCTGATCGGGCTGAGAGAGGATGAGTCCTCCGACCTGACGATCACCTGAGCAGCGATCATCCGACCGCTCACCTCAGACGATGACGGGCTCCCGGTAGACGCCGAAGACCCCCCGCAGGACGTCCATAATTTCCCCCAGCGTGGCATAGGCCCGCACGGCCTCGAGGATGTAGGGCATCAGGTTCTCCGTTCCCCGGGCCGCCTCCCGCAGGGCCTCCAGTGTCTGCCCCACCTTCTCGTTATCCCGCTCCTGGCGGAGCTTCTGCAACCGCGCGATCTGACGCCGCTCTCCATCGGGGTCCATCTCCAGGATGGGGATGCGGAGGGGTTCGTCCTCGACGTATTCGTTGACGCCGACGATGATCCGCTTGCGCTCGTCAATCTCCCGCTGGTAGCGGTAGGCGGCCTCGGCGATCTCCCGCTGGAAGAAGCCGGCCCGGATAGCGGGGATGACCCCGCCCAGGGCTTCGATCTTGCGGAAGTAGTCGTAAGCCTGCTGTTCCATTCGGTTGGTCAGGGCCTCCACGTAGAAGCTGCCGGCCAGCGGGTCCACGGTGTGGGTCACGCCGCTCTCGTGGGCGATGATCTGCTGGGTGCGCAGGGCGACCTTGACGGCGTACTCGCTGGGCAGGGCCAGGGCCTCGTCCATCGAGTTGGTGTGCAGGCTCTGAGTGCCCCCCAGGACGGCGGCCAGGGCCTGGATGGTGACCCGCACCACGTTGTTCTCCGGCTGCTGAGCCGTCAGGCTGACGCCGGCGGTCTGGGTGTGGAAGCGGAGTAGCCAGCTCCGGGGGTTCTTGGCCCCGAAGGTCTCCCGCATCTCTCGGGCCCAGATGCGCCGGGCCGCCCGGTACTTGGCGATCTCCTCGAAGAAGTCGTTGTGGGCGTTGAAGAAGAAGCTCAGCCGGGGGGCGAAGCGGTCCACGTCCAGCCCCCGCTCGATGGCCCAGCGGACGTACTCCATCCCGTCGGCCAGGGTGAAGGCCAGTTCCTGGACGGCGGTGCTGCCGGCCTCGCGGATGTGGTAGCCGGAGATGCTGATGGTGTTCCACTGGGGCAGGTATTGGGTGCCGAACTCAATGGTGTCGGTGACCAGCCGCATGCTGGGCTCCGGCGGAAAGATGAACTCCTTCTGGGCGATGTACTCCTTCAGGATGTCGTTCTGAATGGTGCCCCGCAGCTTCTCCATCGGCACCCCTTGCTTCTCGGCGACGGCGATGTACATCGCCCAGAGCACGGCGGCCGGGCTGTTGATGGTCATCGAGGTGCTTACCTGGTCCAGGGGGATGCCGTCCAGCAGGATTTCCATATCCTTGAGGCTGGAGACGGCGACCCCGCACTTGCCAAACTCGCCCAGGGCTTCGGGGGCGTCGGTATCGTAGCCGTAGAGGGTGGGCAGGTCAAAGGCGATGGAAAGGCCCGTCTGCCCCTTCTCCAGCAGGTACTTGAAGCGGGCGTTGGTCTCCTCGGCAGTGCCGAAGCCGGCGAACATCCGCATCGTCCAGAGGCGGCCCCGGTGCATCGTGGCGTGGATCCCTCGGGTGAAGGGGTATTCGCCGGGGAAGCCCAGGTCCCGTTCGTAGTCTAGGTCGGCCACGTCCAGCGGCGTGTAGAGCCGCTCCACCGGTTCGCCCGAGGTCGTGATGAAGGTCTCGTAGCGCTCGGGCCGCCGGGCCAGGGTGTGTTGCAGCGTCGTCTCCTCCCACTTGTCCCGGGCCTGGCGGATCGCTTCCAGCTTCTCTCGGTCGTACATCGTGTTCCCCCCTCCTAGGTGTGGCGTATGCGAATTGCGAATTGCGAATTGCAAATTGCAATCTGC
>WFUY01000058.1 GCA_015484715.1 Thermoflexales bacterium
GGGGTGGGCTTTGGGGCGGGAGGCCGGGCTTCACTACGTCTACGTAGGCAACGTCCCCGGTCATCCCTATGACAACACCTACTGCCCCCAATGCGGCTCCCTGCTCATCGCCCGCTACGGCTTCGACCTGGTCCACTACGCCGTGGCCGACGGTCGGTGTCCACGCTGCGGCCAGGCCATCGCCGGCATCGGCTGGGACTGGGCAAACACACCATACTGCGTTGGCTAGCTTTGGAGCGGATGGGCAAGGCAGCATCCCGGACACGCATCTACTTATCATCCGGGATCGGGCAGTGATATGTGAGAAGGCGGATAAAGCCCTTTGGCTATGAGGACCCCGCGCTCTTCAACACGGTCAGGATGATTCAACTGGAGCAAGGAGACGGTGACCCGCCCTTCAGGGGTAAGGGGCTCGATGACAGCACCGTGAAGGCGAAAATGGTTTTGCCATTGCTGGGTGCGGGGATTAAACAGTGGGGTGATGGTACCCGTCTCAGGGTCTATGGATGTCAGGTCCGTACCCTTATGGCGATTGCAACGCCAGCAAGCCAGTGCTAGGTTGTCCAAGTCAGTTGCCCCTCCGTGCTTCTCAGCGACAATATGGTCCACCTCATGAGGGTAGAAGGAAAGGGCATCCGGCAGCAGGCAATATTCACAACAGTGGTGTGCGCGGGCAGCGACTTGACGCCGCAAGCTGGCGGGAATAGCTGTTATGCTCATTAGCTGTGGGAGGACTCTCGCATTGCTTGGGCCTTGAACAGGATCACAATATGCTCGATGCGTTCGTACTCGTCCAACTCAGCCCGCTCCATGTCGGTTAGCACACCAGCACGTTCTCGCTCCAATAGGATGCGCAATCGGTCTTGCATCTCCTGGGTGGGACGAAAGGCGATCAACTCTTCAGGGTTGGGATCGCTGGCGAGGAACTCCAGGATGTAGCGATACACCTGGCCGGGTAGAGGGGACATCTCACCCAAACCCAAGGCCAAAATCTCGGCCAGGCGCTCCTGATAGGGAGTCAGCCGCTCGGCTAGGGAGTCCGGCACTTCAATGGTGATGGTAGGCATAGCTGCCCTCCGGGTCAAGGTAGCCTTCCCTGGGGGCTTGTCCGGCCTTGCTGGAACGGTATCCGATGGGGCGAACCTAGAAGCGGTCAAAATCTGCGGGAAGGCATCAAGGTTTTTGTGTCTTGATTATAGCCTGCTCCCCCTGGGGCGTCAAACCGCTTCCCTCGTAGAGGCGTGGTTTTGGCTATGCAGCCAGTGATCCAGACGCACAACCTCACCCGCCGTTTTGGCGGCACGGTGGCCGTGGACGGTCTGACCCTGGAAGTCTACGCCGGGGAGGTCTTCGGCTTCCTGGGGCACAACGGTGCCGGCAAGACTACCACGGTGCGGCTGCTCAACGGCGTACTGCTTCCCAGCAGCGGCTCGGCCCGCGTGCTGGACCTCGATCCGGTGAAGGATGGCCCCGCCCTGCGCCGACGGGTCGGCGTGCTGCCGGAGACCCCTTCCCTGGACGAGCGGCTGACCGCCCGCGAGAACTTGCGCATCTACGCCGACCTGTACGGTGTCCCCGCCGACCAGGTTCCCCGTCGGATCGAGGCGCTCCTGGAGACCTTTGAGTTGACCGACCGGGCCGACGATCTGGTGGGAGGCTACAGCAAGGGGATGAAGCAACGGCTGGCCCTGGCCCGCGCCCTGCTCCACGAGCCGGAACTCCTCTTCCTGGACGAGCCGACGGCGGGCCTGGACCCGATGGCCGCCCGCCGCGTTCGGGGGATGATTGCCCGCTTGAGCCGGGAGACCGGACGCACGGTCTTCCTCTGCACCCACAACCTGGCCGAAGCCCAGCGCCTGTGCGACCGGGTCGCCGTGCTGGAGCACGGACGTCTGCTGGCCGTGGGAACGCCGGCGGAACTGGCCCACCGCTTATGGCGCGGCCTGTGCCTGGAGGTCGAGTTGGTCCCCGCTACTGCGCCCACCGCCCTGGATCTCCTGCGGAGGGTCTCGCAGGACGGCGAGGTCGAGTGGCGTGAACCTGTTGCCATCGTCCGGCTGCCCAACCGGGAGGCCATCCCCGACCTGGTGACGGCGCTGGTGGAGGCCGGCGTGCGACTCTACCGGGTGACGCCCCAGGAGCCGACCCTGGAAGACGTCTACTTCGCCCTGCACGGTGGCGAGGAGGTGCCGACGTGAACTGGCGCGCCGTCAAAGCCATCGTCCGCAAGGACCTGATCGTCGTCGCCCGCAGCCGGGGTGTCCTCCTGCCGCTCATCCTGGTCCCGGCGATCATCCTGGTGGTCCTGCCGGCGCTGGTCGTCCTGGCCCCGACGGCCACGGGCCTGCCGACTACCTCCCTGGACGATATGAAGCGCTTCATGGCCGCTATGCCGCCGGGCCTGCAGGCCAAACTGGCCGGCCTAGATGACGCCCAACGCTGGACCGTGCTGGCCCTGGTCTACTTCCTGGCCCCTCTCTACCTGATCATCCCCCTGATGGTCTCCAGCGTCATCGCGGCGGACAGCTTCGCCGGTGAGAAGGAGCGCAAGACCCTAGAGGCGTTGCTCTACACCCCCACGACCGACGGGGAGCTCTTCCTGGGCAAACTGCTCTCCGCCTGGTTGCCGGCGGTCGGGGTGGCGCTAGGAGGCTTCGTCCTCTACGGACTGGTGGCCAACCTGACCGCCTGGCCGGTGATGGGGCGGCTCCTCTTCCCCAACGGGATGTGGCTGGTGCTGGTGATCTGGGTAGCGCCGGCCGTGGCCGGCCTGGGGCTGGGCACGATGGTCCTGATCTCCGGGCGGGTTCGGGGGTTCCAGGAAGCCTACCAACTGGGGGGTGCCGTCGTTCTGCCCCTCGTCCTGCTGGTCGTCGGACAGGCGGCGGGAGTGCTCTACTTTAGCACGGGGTTGGTGCTGCTGCTGGGCCTGCTGCTGTGGGGTGTGGATGCGGCCCTGTTGTGGTGGGGGAAGCGCACCTTCCGCCGGGGGGAGCTGATCGCCCGCCTGTGAGGCGTTAGTCTTCCTCGTCGTCCTCGTCTTCGTCGGGCTGATCCTTGAGGGAGATGATGTAATCCCCCAGTTCGTCCAGCAGATCGCTGTAATCCCAGTCTCGCCAGATGCCTACGCCCCCCAGGGTGAAGAGGGCACAGCCCAGGACGTAGTCGTCCTCCCGCAGCTTGCCGTCGTACCAGGCCATCTCGGGGACGAAGCGCTCCTTCCAGTTCTCATCCCAGCCCTGACCGACCACTGAAGGATCGTATCCCCCTTCGGTGATGGCCAGGGGGATCACCTCGTCACGGGGGATCAGGAAGTCTTCGTAGAGGTAGCGGTAGCGCCCGGTAAGCACCCCTCGGTCCAGCCCCAGGGTGCGTCCGGGCAGCGGCTCACCCCACCGCTCGTCCATATGGGGCCAGTTGTACTCGTGCAGCGCCAGGATGTGGCCGCCCGCCTTGGCCTGCGCGAAGACTCCTGTCTGCACGATCGCCTCCCACTCCTCCCACTCGGGCACCCCCACGCTGTAGGAGAAGAGGGCCAGCTTGTAGCCGTTCTCCTCGGCGATCTCCATGCAGGCGATGTAGAAGTCGGCCAGCCAGCGATGGCCGTCCACCGACGGTGGGTCCGGCTCGTTGAGCACTTCCCAGTAGTCCACCCACTCTCGATCGGACTCCCATCGGCCCATATGCCAGTCCATCCGTTCTCGCGCCTTCTCGGCCGGGTCCCCTTCCGCCTCAATCCCGCTCCACCAGGGGTCGTTCCAGCGAGCTACCCGTACCGTTTGGGGGGAGACCTCCTTGACCTCCCGCAGATAGCCCAGGTTGTCCAGTCCCTTGACCAGGGCAACGTGGCCGCCGGCCTCGCTGACCCGCTGGATCAAGTCCATCGCTCCATCGGGGCGGATGGTGTGGACACCCAGCTTGGAAGGGCCGTGGGGCATCTTGGGCCGGGCCACGTAGGGGAGGAAGCTCCGGTACTCGTC
>WFUY01000059.1 GCA_015484715.1 Thermoflexales bacterium
CACCGTCGGTGTGACCGGGACGGATGGCGACGCTGTAGCCGCCGGGGCGGGCGGTGGGACGTGGACGGTCACCTTCGGGTGCGGCGGGCCGGTCCACCAGTCGAAGAACTCTCTCCAGTCGATGTAGCCGTAGTAGCCGAAAGGGTTGTCGAGGGGCCGAGTTCCTCAACCACGGCCCGCTGTCCGCTTCCATCGGCACGCATCAGCCAGAGGCTGGTTTTCAGGTTCGCCGCTCCGCCCTGA
Organism: Thermoflexales bacterium; assembly: GCA_015484715.1. Lineage (GTDB taxonomy): Bacteria > Chloroflexota > Anaerolineae > S140-20 > S140-20 > S140-20. The sequence continues at coordinate 244 of WFUY01000059.1, forward strand.
AGACGGACGAACAGGATGTGGCTGCCGTCGGTGGACCATTGGGGTGCTTCATCGCGAAACCGCGCGTCCTGGGTGAGCTGACGTGAGTCGCTCCCGTCGGCCCGAACTGTCCAGACATGCCGGCCGGCCATGGCGGAAAAGGCGGCTTCGCCTCCGGCCACGCCCGGCATCGCCGGCGCGCTTACGTAGGCCAAGCGCTGGCCGTCCGGTGACCAGGCCGGCGCAAGGACCGCCTCTGTGGGCGGAGTCAGGAATTGGGTGGCTCGGCCATCGGCTGTGGCGACCACCAGCCGCTTGTTCAGCCACGTTTCCCGGGGCCCGCCGACCACAACGGCCAGCCGCCCCCCGGTAGGTGACCAGGCGGCGAAATCGGGGTAGGGCAGCACCTGTTCCGCGATCCGCTTCGCCCTTCCCACGCCGGCGGATACGGTCAGGAGCGGCCCCCCGTCTGCGGCCAGGGAAGCGGAGAAGGAGGGAATCAGCCAGACGGCCAAGTGGGAACCATCCGGCGACCACGAGGCCAGGGCGATCCCGTCGTATCGTTGGGGCGGGCGCAGCGCGGCGTAGACTTCAGCGGGCTGGGTTCCATCGGCGCGGATACGGCGGAGGCCCTCATACGTGGGGGGCTCACCATGCTGACCTTCCCTCCATCTGAAGGCCAGCCACCGACCATCCGGGGACCAGGTGACAGCACCTGCGCCTGCCACTGTCTGGTCCCCAGGTCCCGGGATCAGTTCCTGTTGGCTACTTCCATCGGCGTTGACCACCCATAGCCCACCGCTGCGGGTCACGTAGGCCAGCCGGTCCTCGGCCGGAGACCAGACCGCCCGCGCGACGGCTGTCTCCGAGACGCGGCGGGGAGTTCCGCCATCGGCCGGCACGGTCCACAACTCATGGGCCTTGAAGAAAGCGATCCACCGGCCGCTGGGCGACCAGGAAGAGCGCCTGCTCCATATCCCCTGGGTCAGGCGCCGCTCCTGGCCGGCATCCAGGTCAAGAACCCACAGGTCGCCGCCGCGCACAAAGGCGATCTTGCCCAGGCGCGGCACCGGCGTGGGGGAAGGCGTGAGGGCGGCCTGGGCAGTGGCTGTGGCCTCGGCCGGCCGCATGAGGCGGGCGTTGACCTCAAGCGTGCCGCAGGCGGTAAGGAGAAATGTGAGAAAGAGAAAAGCCAGCAAGACAGCGCCATCTTGCCTTGCTCGTCGGAACATAAAAACACCTCTTTCATCCCTCCTCAATGATCGTTGTTTTCTACGCAGAGTTGGCGATCTTGGAGAACGTATTAGGGGTCAGATTGATGATCGCCGGGCAGTTGGGAGAGTCCTTCGTTCGTCTTGACCGGCCATACCCTGATCATGCCATCGGTTGCCAATGCAGCTAGCCAGTGGCCATCCGGCGACCAAGCGATCTCCATCGGGTCACTGCCGAGGAAGCCGCTTGCGACACGATTCCCCGTTGCCCAGTCGTAAATCGTCATCCCACCCAAAGGGACAGGTCTGGCAAAATACAGACCGGTAGGCGCGTAAATATCGCCGCCGTCCGCACCCCGTGCGCCAACTTCCTTCTCACCGGTGCGGACATTCCAGCGGGTGAGTCGCGTCCAGCTTGCTATTTCCGAGGTCAACAGCACCTCGCTAGAGGCCCAAGCGGCCAGACGGTATCCCCTCAGCTTCAGGATCACCTTTCCGGCCTCTCGATCATAGACCAGGGTATCAAAGGGCCCCTGAGGACTTGGCGCCTGCTCAAGTGCGACCAGGTTGCCGCCGGGGTTGAATAGCGCAACCTTCCAGGCTTCGTTGCTGGTGTGGATCGTCTTCGTTCGGAAGGACTCCGTAAAAGAGCCGTCCCCATTGTGCTCCCATAGGATCAGGGATCCGGCAGCGCTGTCCAGCGGATCCCCGCTGGCTGCGATGATAGCCTCCCCACCCGGCCCCCACATCACCCGGGTGATGATCTGATCGTCGGGATAGCCTGTCAGCACAGCTACCCGCTCACCAGTGGCAACATCGGCGACGATGACTTGGCTGCGCGAGCCGTAAGCGATATGGGTTCCATCAGGGGAAAACGCCGTAGCCTGGGGCAACGACGTGGACTCGGTCAGGGTCTGGACGACCCGGTCGGTGTCCAGGTCGTAGATAATCACCATGTTCGCCTGCCGGTCCGTCAGGGCGATGCGGCGCCCGTCGGGGCTGAGGGCCGGGGCTTCCAGAGGGGCATCGAACTGCGCGACCAACGCACCCGTTTCCACGTCCCACACCGCCAC
>WFUY01000060.1 GCA_015484715.1 Thermoflexales bacterium
CGGCCCGTCCTGGTCTACAAGGGGATCCTGGCGGCGTAGTGCCGGACGCGGGGCCGAATCCCCAGCACGGCTCTCGACGGTTTCGGGGCTCTCCCCGACGGGAATTCAACCGCTGAGGGGGGCTGCCTCCCGTTGAGCCAACCACTGAGCCAGGGCTGCCCGGTGGCTGCTGAAGGCGATCCGCTCCGGCAGGCGGTCGGGCGGGAACCAGGCCACCGCCTGGGCATCGTCCCCCGCCCTCAGCGTCCCCTCCACGATGGCGGCCCGGTAGATGATGAGCACCCCGTTGTCGTTGTGGCCGCCGCCGAAGGCGTGACGCCAGTTGTAGACGCCGAAGAGGCCCTGGAGGACGACCCGCAGGCCCGTCTCCTCCTCCGTCTCCCGCAGCGCGGCTTCCTCGGGGGATTCATCCCACTCGACGAAGCCGGCCGGCAGCGTCCACTCGCCCACCCGGGGCGGGTAGCGGCGCTGCACCATCAGCACCTGGCCCTCCTGCTCGATGAGACAGCCGGCTGCGATGACCGGGTTCTCGTAGTTGATGAACCCGCAAGCCGGGCAGGTCTGGCGCGGCCGCCCGTCCAGTTCCCGCACCACCAGCGGGGTCGCGCAGAGCGGGCAAAAGCGCATCTTCATCGGTTACGTTTCCTCCCCGGTCACCTCGGGCTTCAGCACCCCGATGTAGGGCAGGTTCCGGTAGTGCTCGTCGAAGTCGAGGCCGTATCCGACGACGAACTCATTGGGGATCTCGAACCCCACGTAGTCCAGAGGGATCTCCACCTCGCGGCGCTCCGGCTTGTCCAGCAGGGTGCAGATGCGCAGGCTGGCGGGGTTTCGGGTGCGCAGGTTGCGGGTGATGTAGTCCAGCGTCCGTCCGCTGTCAATGATGTCCTCGACGATGAGGACATCTCGTCCTTCGGGGCTGGCCTCCAGGTCCATCAGGATGCGCACCACGCCGCTGGACTGGGTGGCCCGCCCTCCGTAGCTGGAGATGGCCATAAAGTGGATCTCGTGGGGCACGGTCAGGTGGCGGATCAGGTCGGCCAGGAAGATGAACGCGCCTTTGAGGATGGCCACGATGAAGACGTCCCGACCCACGTAGTCGGCCGAGATCTGGGCGCCCAGCTCGGCGACCCGGGCCTGGAGGACTTCTTCAGGGATCAGCACCTGGGCGATCTCGTTCTCGTGATGGGGCATCTCTGTCATCCTTTTCCGCGCCATAGGGGCGTTTCCCTCCGCTCTGCCGGTGGGGTCGGGCTGCTATGGTGTTGGCGACCGCGTCCATAGCTCCGAGGACCGCCGACGTTTATCCCATCCCCGTCCGGTCGGCTTCGTAGCGCAGTGGCAGGAGCTCGCTACGACTGGTAGACCTCTGGCTTCAGGGCGGCGATGTAGGGGAGCGTGCGGTGCTTGTCAGCATAGTCCAGTCCGTAGCCCACCACCCAGACATCGGGGATCTCGAAGCCCAGGTAGTCAATGGGCACGTCCACCCGCCGGCGTCCCGGCTTGCTGAGCAGCACGCAACTGCGCAGGGAAGCGGGGTTGCGCGTGGCGAAGTTACGCAGTAGGTAGTCGAGGGTGTGACCGCTGTCCACGATGTCCTCAACGATGAGGACGTGGCGTCCCTCCACGTTCACCTTGACGTCCATGATCAGCCGCACCACCCCGCTGCTGGTCGCCGTCTGGCCGTAGCTGGAGAGGGCGATGAAGTCCACGCGGTGGGGGATGGTCAGCTTGCGGGCCAGGTCGGCCAGAAAGATGAAGGCCCCTTTGAGCACCCCGACCAGGATCAGTTGGTCCACGTCGGCGTAGTCCTGGGAGACCTGCCGGGCCAGCTCGGTGACCCGCTGTTCGATGGTCTTCTCGTCTATCAAAATGCGTTCCACGTCGGCCGGAACTTGCATAGCATCCCCCCCTCTAGGTGCGGCACTTTAGTAGGCCGGCCCCTCCTCGACTATGGAAGGTTAGGCTCGTTCTTTAGAAACGCTAGGCTTCGGGCGAGGGCCGTCGGGGCACCTGGTGGCAGGCCCGGCAGCGGGCCTCGTAGACCTCCTGGGCTCCCACCAGGATCACCGGATCATCGTAGGCGGCGGGGCGTCCGTTGATCAGCCGCTGAGTGCGGCTGGCCTCCTGTCCGCAGACGACGCAGATGGCCTGGAGCTTGTCCACCTTCTCCGCCTGGGCCATCAAGACGGGCATCGGGCCGAAGGGCTCCCCCCGGAAGTCCATATCCAGCCCGGCGACGATCACCCGCACCCCCTGGTTGACGAGGGTATCGCACACTTCGGCGATCTCCCAGCCGAAGAACTGGGCTTCGTCTATGGCCACGACCTCGGTGTCCGGCTCCACCAGGCGCAGGATCTCCTCCGCTTCGTGGACGACGATGGCGTCCAGCCCCATCCCGTTGTGGGAAGTGACCTGTTCGAGGGTGTACCGGTCGTCCAAGCTGGGCTTGAAGACCTGAACCTTCTGACGGGCGATCTGGGCCCGATGCACCCGACGGATCAGTTCCTCCGTCTTGCCACTGAACATGCTGCCGCAGATCACCTCCAGGCGACCGATGCTTCCAGGCGTTCGCACCCCTGACCTCCTTGAAGCAAAAAGGGCAGATGGTTGCTCCTCTGCCCTTCAGACGTTCGATCCACGGTGGTTCCCTGATCAGGTCTCTAGGCGAGCCCCAGGAACTCCTCGGCCCACCGGCTACTCAGCAGCAACGGTCTGGGCCTCCTCAGCAGCCTGGGCCTCCTGGGCTTCCCGTTGGGCCTGGGCTTCGACGAACTCGGCGATGGCCCGCTGGCGCTCCCGCTCGGCCTTGGCGGCGGCCCGCTGACGGGCCTCTTCTCGCAGCCGCTCACTGCGGGCCAGGCGCTTCAGGAAGCGGTCCACCTGCCCCTCGGTGTCCACGATCCGCTGCTCGCCGGTGAAGAAGGGGTGGCAGGCGGAGCAGACGTCGGTGCGGATCACCGGCTTTGTCGCCCCCACGGTGAAGGTATTGCCACAACTGCAGATCACCTGGGCGTCTGGATACCACTTGGGATGGATTCCTTGCTTCATCGTCCCTTCGCTTTCCCCTTCAG
>WFUY01000061.1 GCA_015484715.1 Thermoflexales bacterium
AGCCGGCGGAGGAGGGCGAGGCTGTGAGCGCCGGCCTCTGGGTGCAGGGCCAGGATCATCGCGTCCACGGGCGTGTCCACGTCGAACTGGGTAGCGGCTGAGCGGGGCAACGTCTCCACCGGGAATCCGGCCCTTTCGGCCAGCACCCAGGCCAGGGCATTGTCCGTGGGCAGCACCTCGGCCAGCGGGGGGATGGCTGAGGCCGGCGTGAAGGCCACCCAGTCACTGGAGTGGAGGTTGTTGGTCAGCGCGGTGCGTCGCTCAATCGTCAGCCGGGTGACGACCTGGGCCATCTGGGCAGGGGGGAGGAGGGGAGCGCTTCCGGCTCCTATGTAGAAGGCCCGCGCTACACCGTAGCGGGTGATCAGGTCGGCCAACCGCCGTCCGAAGTGGAAAGGCTCCCCTTCCTGATCCAGGTCCACGATGATGGGATGGGAGGTCAGCCTTTCAGCCCAGGCAGGGTCATCGGTGGCCACCACGATCTGAGAGACCTGGGGGATCGTGGCCGCCTTCTCCAGCGTGTCCATGGCGATGGCCTGGCGGATTCGGCGGAGGGTCCTTTCGATGGGGCTGTTCCCCCCACCGCCGTCGAACAAGAGCAGGGTGACCATTGTCAAAAGGTATCTATTCAGCCTACCCTCCCGCGAGTCACCGGTCGAGGGCACTTTCAGCCCCGATGAGCTATTGGAAGCACGGTTTCGCGTCGGAAACACGCCTAACCTGCGGGAGGGTGAACAGTTACGTCAAAACGTCAAAAGAAGCGGGGGCCATTGCGGCCCCCTAAAGCGGAGTATCGGGTAGGAGATCAGGGCATCTGTGGTTGCAAGAGCCCGTAGTGACCATCTTTGCGCCGGTAGAGGACGTTGATGCTCTCGGTGTCGGCATTGTAGAAGACGAAGAAGTCGTGCCCCAGCAGCTCCATTTGTTCGATCGCCTCCTCTTCGTTCATCGGGACCACCTCGAAGCGTTTCACGCGGACAATGCGGGCTTCTTCTTCATCTTCCTCCATCTCTTCCAAGTACTCTTCGGGCAGGGGCAGTTCACCACCGGCCCGGAACCGGTCCTGGCGCTTTCCTTTGTAGCGGGCGATCTGGCGGTACATCTTGTCCATGACGGCGTCAATGGCGGCAAAGATGTCATCGGTCCGCTCCTCGGCCCGCAGGATGCGCCCCCGGGTCCAGACCGTCAACTGGGCGATATGGCGATGTTGGGCGGAGCGGGTGTTCTCCATCGCCAGGTCCATGCGGGCGCTGGAGATGGTAGGCAGGTAGCGATCCAGCTTGCCGACCTTTCTCTCCACGTATTCCCGCAGGCGGGGGGTGACCTCGAGGTTTCGCCCGTGGATGGTGATATTGTCCAGCATAGTGCCTCCTTTCAGTCGCTCCTGGCAGACAGCCGTCTGCCGGCCGACGGATTGTGGTGTGCTTCCGGCAGATCAACAGAAGGTCCGCCGGAGGCGAAGATTGGGCGCTCAGCGGCCCGATAGACCGTCGGGGGGCGGGCCAAGGTGAGCGCCCAAATGGATCCGGCCCCGGCCTGGCGCAGTGCTCTGGCACAGGCCTCCAGGGTTGCCCCGGTGGTGCACACGTCGTCCACCAGCAGGATGGATTCTCCTTGCAGAGGAGGGGCCTGCCAGGTAAAAGCGCCCGCCACGTTCCGCCGCCGTTCTGAGGCGGCCAGGGAAACCTGAGGAGCGGTCTCCCGCTGGCGGATGAGTGCGCCTTCGGTGACAGGGCAGCCGATGGCCCATCCTAGACGGTGAGCCAGCAAGGTCGCCTGGTTGTAACCCCGCTGGCGCTGACGGCGTTCGTGGAGCGGGACGGGGATCAGCAGGTCTATGGACCATCGGAGTTGGGGCCAGTAGGCGACCATCATCTCACTCAGAGGGGCGGCCAGTTCCGTCCGACGCCGGTACTTGAAGTGGTGGATCGCCTGGCGAAGGGGGGCCTCGAAGAAGGCGACAGAGCGGATGCCGTCAATTACCGGTGGAGTCCGGCGGCATTGGGAGCAGAGCCGACCATCGTTCAAAGGACGGCCACAGCGCTGGCAGAGCGGGGGCTGGATAGGGGTCACGGAAGCCCGGCATTGGGGACAGAACCAGGTCCCCGGATCACCGCAACCGACGCATCGGGGTGGGAAGAGCAGGTCCAGCAGCCGCTGCCAGGCTGGGGCCAAAGCCTGACGCAGCAGCCTGAAGGTCTCCCCCATCAGAAGTTGCCGAAGACGTTGAGTTCCATAACCTGGAGGACCGCTGGCCCTAGCAGGACGATCCAGATGGTGGGGAAGATGAAGAAGACCAGCGGGAACATCATCTTGACCGGGGCCTGGTGGGCTTTCTCCTCGGCCCGCTGGCGGCGACGCATCCGCATCTGGTCCGACTGAATGCGTAGGACCTGGGCGATGCTGACGCCCAACTGATCGGCCTGGATGATAGCGGCCACAAAAGTGGTCACATCGGCGACTTCCGTGCGGTCGGCCATGTTGCGCAGCGCCTCACGTCGGGGCTTGCCCAGCCGGATCTCCTGGATGACGCGGGCGAACTCCGTCGCCAGCGCGTTGTCCCATTTCTCGACCACCTTGTTCATCGCCGCATCGAAGCCCAGACCGGCCTCGACGCAGATCGTCAGCAGGTCCAACGCATCGGGCAGCGCCTTGACGATCTCGTCCTGACGCCGACGAATCTTGCTCCCCAGCCAGAGGGCAGGGAAGAGGTAGCCGGTGCCACCGGCGAGACCGGTGAAGAGGAGCCGGCGGGACATAGGGGCCTTGAGCACGGTGAAGAGGAGGAAGAAGAGGCCGGCCAGAAGCACTGCAGCGATCAGCCGGAACCCCATAAACTCGGCTGCGGACCAGTTGTAGGGATTGCCCGCCAATTCCAGTTTGTGCCGAGTGGATTCCAGGGTCTTCTGGGGGGTGAAGCGAGTGATGAAGTCGGCCACGCTGCGGACCATCGGCACGATGATCCGCTGGGTAAAGGGGATGGAAAGCTCGATCTCCTCCAACGTCACCGGGGTTTCCCGACCGCTGTACTCCAACAGACGCTCTTGGATGGTGTCGCTGGGGTCGGGGGCTGCCAGTCCGATGAAGACCAGGACGATGCCCAATCCCACCAAAGCCGCTACCAGGAAAATCATCCTCCACCTCCCTGGAGAGTCCCTACACGCTCTTCCTCGAACACTGATCAGACCTCGATGCTCACGATCTTGCGGATGACAAAGGTGCCGATGCCGAGCAGGATGGCGATGATGCTGAGCATAATCCAACCGCAGGGGTGTCGGAACATCCGCAGGATGTACTCCCGGTTCAGTACCATCAGCAGGAGCATAATGGCGATGGGGAGTCCACCGATGACGTAGCCGGTGATGCGTCCCTGGGCCGTCATCACCGAGATCTCCCCTTTGATCCGAACCCGCTCGCGGATAGTGTAGCTGATCACGTCCAAGATTTCGGCCAGGTTGCCGCCCACCTCTCGCTGGATGTTGATGGCCGTGATCATCAGGTCCAGGTCCTCGCTGTCAATGCGACGCAGCAAGTTGGCCAGCGCCTGTTCCATTGAGAGACCCAACTGGACCTCCTGGACCACCCGTCCGAACTCTGGTCCGATGGGTGGGGGCATCTCTTTGGAGATGGCTTCCATAGCTTGGAGGACGCTGTAGCCGGAGCGCAGGCCGTTGACCATCAGGTTGATGGCGTCGCCGAGTTGGTCGTTGAACTGCTTCAGGCGGCGTCCTTGGCGGTAGCGAACGTAGAATCGGGGGGCGAAGTAGCCACCCAGGGCCGCGACGGCGGGGAGGATGATTCCTCCGAAGAGGAAGTAGCTGGCCCCTGTGGCCAAAATGACGGTGATGACCTGGAGGGCCAGGAACTCGCCCACCGTGAACTTTAGGTCGGCCCGGGCCAACTGGGTAGCCATCTTCTCGGCCCAGGTGCGGCCGGCCAGGGCCCGGTTCAACCCTTCGGTCAGAGGCGAGCGACGATCCTCCTTGCGGACAGCCTGTTCCTCGCCTTTGCCCAACTCATAGCCGGCCTCAGCGTAGCGTCCCAGCCGCTCCTGGACGACCGCCTCTCGATTGCGGAGAGAGGAGACAACCCCTACAGCCACCAGGAGAAGCCCCAGACCTCCGAGGGCGATGACCATCGTTACCATCGTCGCCTCCTATCCGTTTCCCTCTCTCCTCTCTTCTATGGGGGTGGCTACGGTCTTGCCGTCTACCCGAAGCGCAGCCGCTGACCCACACCGAAGACACTGGGAGGCAGGTGGATGTTAGCCGCTTCGATACGGTCCATGAACTTGGGGCGGATGCCGGTGGGGCGGAGCCTACCGATCACCTTGCCGCCTTCAAAGCCTGTCTGCTCGAAGGCGAAGATGTCCGACATCACAATGACGTCCCCCTCCATTCCCTGGACCTCGGTGATGTTGACCACCTTCCGGGTCCCATCGCGCATACGCTCTTGGTGCACGATCAGGTCCACGGCGGAGGCGACCTGCTCCCGGATGGCCCGCACAGGCAGGTCCATCCCGGCCATCAGCACCATCGTCTCCAGGCGGGCCAGGGTGTCCCGGGGACTGTTGGAGTGGAGGGTGGTCAGGCTTCCGTCGTGGCCGGTGTTCATCGCCTGGAGCATATCCAGCGCTTCCGGCCCACGGCACTCCCCCACCACGATGCGGTCGGGGCGCATTCGCAGCGAGTTGATCACCAGGTCCCGGATGGTGATCTCACCTCGGCCCTCGATGTTTGGGGGGCGGGACTCCAGGGTGACCACGTGTTCCTGGCGGAGCTGCAGCTCCGCAGCGTTCTCGATGGTCACGATCC
>WFUY01000062.1 GCA_015484715.1 Thermoflexales bacterium
ACCCTTCTCCTTAAGGTACAATACCGTGATGCCTGTTGCCGGGGATCTTCGTGAGCCAGGAGTATTGAAGCGAGATGTCCTACAACCCCCAGAATCCGCTGATCGTCCAGTCGGATAAGACCGTCCTGTTGGAAGTAGATAACCCCTTCTATGAAGCCGCCCGGGACATCCTGGCCCGCTTTGCGGAGCTGGAGAAGTCGCCGGAGTACGTGCACACCTACCGGATCACCCCGCTCTCCCTCTGGAACGCTGCCTCGGCCGGCATGACCGCCGAGGAGATCCTGGAGGGGCTGGACCGCTACGCCAAGTACCCCATCCCCGACAACGTGCGGGTGGACATCGCCGACTACATCTCCCGCTACGGGCGGGTCAAGCTGGTGCGGGACGACGAGGGGCGGTTGCAGCTCGTCTCCGACGACATCGCTCTGATCACCGAGCTGGCCCGCCACAAGAAGCTCCAGCCCTACATCCTGGGCCAGCCCAACCCCTACACGCTGTTGGTGGACCCGGCCCGCCGGGGCCACATCAAGCAGGCGCTGGTGGAGATCGGCTACCCGGCCGAGGACCTGGCCGGCTACATCACCGGCGCACCTCTGGAGATCCACCTGCGCCCCATCACCCGCTCCGGCAAGCCCTTCCGCCTGCGTCCCTACCAGTTGGAAGCGGCCGAGGTCTTCTACGCCGGCGGTGGCCCCCAGGGCGGCAGCGGGGTCATCGTCCTGCCCTGCGGGGCGGGCAAGACGATGGTGGGGATGAAGGTGATCGAGGACCTGCAGACCGCCACCCTCATCCTCACGCCCAGCACCGTCGCCGCCCGGCAGTGGATCGAAGAGCTGCTGGACAAGACGACGCTGACGGAGGAGCAGATCGGCGAGTACACCGGCCTGCGCAAACAGATCCGCCCCATCACCATCACCACCTATCAGACCGTCACCTATCGGCGGCGGAAGCGCAAGCCGGGAGAGCCGGAGTTCCCCCATTTCGCCATCTTCAACGAGGAGAACTGGGGCCTCATCATCTACGACGAGGTCCACCTGCTGCCGGCCCCCGTCTTCCGCATCACGGCGGAGCTCCAGGCCCGGCGTCGGCTGGGCCTCACCGCCACCCTGGTGCGCGAGGATGGCCGGGAGACCGACGTCTTCTCCCTCATCGGCCCCAAGAAGTACGACGTCCCCTGGAAGGTGCTGGAGAAGCAGGGCTGGATCGCGACGGCCGAGTGCTGCGAGATCCGCGTCACCCTGCCCGACGAGGAGAGGCTCCTCTACGCCGTATCCGACGAACGGGACAAGTACCGGGTCGCTGCCGAGAACCCGGCCAAGCTGGAGGTGCTGGACCAACTCCTGAAGAAGCACCCCGACGACCAGATCCTCATCATCGGGATGTACCTGGACCAGCTCCGGGAGATCGCCCGGCGCTACGACTTCCCCCTCATCACCGGCAAGACGCCGGTGCGCAAGCGCCAGGAGCTCTTCCAGAAGTTCCGGGAGGGTGAGGTCCGGGTGCTGGTCGTCTCCAAGGTGGGCAACTTCGCCGTGGACCTCCCCGATGCCAACGTGATGATCCAGGTCTCCGGCACCTTTGGCTCCCGCCAGGAAGAGGCCCAACGGCTGGGACGCATCCTCCGTCCCAAGAAGAACGGCCTGTTGGCCCACTTCTACACCATCGTTAGCAAGGACACCAAGGACCAGACCTTCGGGGCCAACCGCCAACTCTTCCTGACGGAACAGGGCTACCACTACACCATTCTCTACGACTACCAGGTTGCCGACTACGAACCGGCGGTGCTGGCCGGCGAGATGGTAGAAAAGGAACCTGCTCTGCCGGCGGAGCCGGTGGCGCTGCCGGCCCCCGCCGGTCAGCGACAGGCCCTACCCCGGGGAGATAGGAAGCCCCAATGAACGACACCCACTTCCTGCTGTCCGCCTTGACTGAGGCGAGGATACGAGAGACGCTGGGGGAGCGCCTCTACCGTCAGGCGCTCCAACTTTACCAGAGGGGGGTCGTGGCGGCACGCTACCGGACCGAGGGCGGGATCACCGGCATCATCGAGGACGATGAGACCGGCACGCCTGTCACCGCAAAGGCCTGGGTGGGGGACGAGCGCCTCTACGTCATGTGTAGCTGCCCAGAGGGCCAGTACGGCTTGTGCGCCCATATGGGCGCCCTGTTCATCGCGTGGATCCGAGAGCCCCGAAC
>WFUY01000063.1 GCA_015484715.1 Thermoflexales bacterium
ACCCTGCCCACGGATGCGCACCCGCCAGAGACCTGGAGCCGGCGCGTGGACGGCCCACACCTCCTCGCGGCTCTGCCCCGGCCGACCGCCATACCGGACGTCGGGATCGCCGGGGGTGAGGAGACGCCCGTCGGGACGCAGGATGGTGACCTGGAGGGCTGGGGCGCTCTTGCGGACGACGAAGGTGACCTGGGCCAAGCCCGCCTCCACCAGCACCGTCTCCACGGTCTCCGTCTGCACCTGGGTCTGCACGACCACGCCGGCGGTCTGGCGGCCGGTGAGGGCGACGACGATGTCGTGGTAGATCCCCAGCAGTTCCTCGCTCCGGCGGGCCCGGTAGAAGCGACCGTGGGGCGTCATCTGCGCCATCTCCTGCCAGAGGGGGACGTAGAGGGTCTCGATCTCAGGGTCGGCATCGGTGGCCTCGTTCTGGAGCAGGACGAGGAAGAGGGAGATCTCCTCGTCGGCGAAGCGCCGGGCGGTCTCCCGCAGTTGGGCGATGGTCGCCGCCTTCTCCTGGGGGGTGGGTCGGGTGCTCCGTTCCGGCTTGCCGTCGGTCAGCAGGATCACGGCCCGACGGGCGTTCCCGTCCTCCGCCAGCAGCGTCTCGGCGGCCAAATCGAGGGCAGCCTGGGGGTCCGTCCAGCCCATCCGGGGAGGGTCGGCGATGAGCCGAACCATTTCGGCCCGGCGGGCGTCGTCGGCCAGGGAGGTGAGCGGGACGATGAGCCGGGCTTGGTCGCCGAAGAAGATGACCCCCAGCCGGTGGACGGGTCCACTGCTGTCCACGCCCAGGTAGGTGATGAAGAGGCGGGCCGCTTCGATGCGCAACAGGTTGGGGTCGCTGCCGATCCCGCCCTTCTCGTACATGCTGTTGCTCTGGTCAATGAGGAGCAGGACCTGGAGCGGTGCCGGGTCGGGGCCCTGGGCTCCCACCCGACGGACCAGGTGGAAGGAGAGGCCACAGACGGCACCACAGGCCAGGAGCAGGCCGAGGACCAGGAGCAGGCAGCAGCCACCCAGCCGCCGTCGGGCCCTGCGGTAGATGGCCCGGAGCCTTTGAGAATCGGACCGGTTCACGGCACACCTCCTGAGAGCCCTCGGGGGATTCCCCCGGTACGTTGAACCCGGTGGTCTTCCTGTAGGGTGTCGTTCGTCCTTCAAGGGCAGTATATCCGAAAGGAAGGGGGAAATCCATTGACCGCCCGACGATTCCGGGACGTAAAAAAAGGCCGAGGCAATGCCTCGGCCTGGGTCCTACGCCGACGTTTCGACGGTCTTACGCCGGGGACGGAGCGCGGGTGCGCCGGTGGGATGCGTGGCCCTCTCGCGAGCGGGATACCCCGGCGCACCGGTCGAGCTGGCCTCGGGGTAGGGTTTCGCCTACTTTCCCGGAACATCGGCCCCTCCCTCTCCGGCGAAGTGACGCCGCCGGTACCACCACTGGAGCTCGGTGCGGTTGCTCAGGTGGAGCTTGCTGAGGATGTTGCTGACGTGGGTCTTGACCGTCTTCTCGGTGATGACCAGCTTCTCGGCGATCTCCCGGTTGCGCATCCCCTCGGCCACCAGCTTCAGCACCTCCCATTCGCGGCGGGTGAGCGGAGGGGAGGATGGGTCAGGGCCGGCGTCGGGCGACTGGAAGAACTCGTAGAGACGGCGGGCGATCTGGGGGTCCATCGGGGGATCCCCATCCCGCACGCGGGTCAGAGCGGTGACGAGCTCGTCACGGGTGATGCTGTCCTTGATCAGGTAGGTGGTGGCCCCGGCCCGGATGGCGTTGAAGACCAGATCGTCGTCGAAGTAGGCGGTGAGGACGACGATCTGGGTGGTCGGGCTGATCCGGCGCACCTCGTGGATGACCCGGGTGCCGGCGCTTCGATCCCGGTGGAGCACCAGGTCCAGCAGGATGATGTCGGGCACGTGTTGCTCGACCAGCGAGACCGCCGCGTCCGGCTGATTGGTCCACCCGACCACTTCAAACCGGTCCGGGTGGGCCTTCAGATACCCCTCCAGGGCTTCCCGGTAGATGGGGTTATCCTCCACGATGAGGATGCTGATCCGTCGGTCCTTCTCGGATGTCATCGCTCCCCCTTTCGTGGTGGGGATGGCAGGCAAGGCGGCGATCACCGTCCGGGGCGTCAGGCCGGCACAGTGGCCTCGATGGTCGTGCCCTCACCGGGGCGGCTGTGGACGGAGAACCTGCCTCCCATCCGTTCGATGCGCTGGCGCATGAACTTCAACCCTCGTTGCTCCCAGGGGCTGAGGGCGGAGGGGTCAAACCCCTCCCCGTCGTCCTGAACCCGCAGGTAGACCCGGTCACCACGCTCCAGGAGCTCCACCGTGACCCGCCGGGCCTGGGCGTGCCGGCCGGCGTTGACGATGGCCTCACGGCAGATCAGGAGCAGCTCGGTCTCTAAAGAAGCGCTCAGCCTTTCCGGGGAGATTTGGGAGGTGATTTCCACTTCTAGTTGGAAGCATCCTCGGGCCAGGCCGGCGACCTCCTCCAGGGCCTGCTGCAAGCTGCGCCCGTGGGAGGGGGCGGTGCCCATCTCGAAGATGTTGGCCCGCACTTCGACGGCGATCTGGCGCGCCGTGTGGCGGATGCGCTCAAGCCAGTAAGCCGTTTTGTCAGGCTGCGAGGGGAGGTGTTCCAGGGCCGTGCTGACCATCAGGGGGATGGCGGAGACGAGTTGGGAGACGGAGTCGTGCAACTGGGAGGTCAGCCGTTTGCGCTCCTCCTCGGCGGCCAGTTCGGCGGCGAGGGCGTTGAGCTCGGCGTTGCGCAGGGCGACGGCGGCCAGTTGGGCGGCCAACTCCAGGACGCACCGCTCGTTCTCGGAGAAGGCGTGGCGTCGCCGGTAGTTGACGCACAGGACGCCCACGACCTCGTCGTTGACCAGCATCGGGACGCCGGCGAAGGATTTGATGTTCTGGCGCACGGTGAAGGTGCGGCGGCCCCCCGGCCTCTCCCCCTGGGTGCGGGGGGGATTGGGCTGGCAGAGCAGGGG